>JAJZEJ010000814.1 GCA_021828635.1 Chloroflexota bacterium | reverse complement strand
AACGTATCCAGCACGTCACGGACCCCTGTGCGGCCACCCACGGCCAACCCCCAGAGGATGGGGCGTCCGACCAGGACGGCTCGCGCTCCCAGTGCCAGAGCTTTGAGGACATCGGTGCCGCGCCTGATCCCTCCATCCACATAGACCTCGCAGCGTCCGGCCACCGCCTCGACGACCTCCGGTAACGTCTCTATCGTCGCCCGTGCGCCGTCCAGTTGCCGCCCGCCGTGATTGGAGACGATGACGCCATTCACACCATGCTCCACCGCGAGGCGTGCGTCTTCCGCTGTGAGAATCCCTTTGAGGACAACGGGTAACAAGGTGTGCTGGCGGAGCCAATCGATATTCTGCCAGGTGGCAAGACACTCGCCGGTACGTGGCGTAATGCCACTGTCGCGGAAATTCGCGGCCTGGATGCCTGGCGGCAGACGAAAGCCATTGCGCACGTCACGCTCACGCTTCGCCAGACGTGGACGATCAACGGTCAGGACGATGGCTCGATAGCCCGCCATCTCGATGCGTGCGAGCAAGGCACGGGTATACTCCCGGTCATAGAGATACAGTTGCTGCCACAGCAGTTTGGGAGCGGGGGCCGCCTCCGCAATCTCTTCAAGCGTTTGCCCCGCATTGATACTGAGGACAGAGAGCGTCTCAAGCCCTCCTGCAGCCCGAACAATGCCGCACTCGGCATCAGCATGAGCCAGGCCCGCATACGCCGTCGGGGCAACGAGAATTGGCATCCTGATCGCCGTTCCTAGTACGGTTGTTTGCATCTGGATCGTGCTGACATCGACCAGCACACGCGGTCGTAGACGGATGCGTCTCAAGGCGGCGTGATTGGCATGCAGGGTCAGCTCATCGCCACTGCCACCAGCATAGTAGTCGTAGTAGTCATGAGGAAGCCGATCACGCGCTGCATCTTCATACTCCTGTAGTGTTGTGATTACCATGATCTTTTCTCCTTTGCATAGACTGCTGCAAGATGCTCTTCCACCTGAGTAAAAAAGTCCTCCAGCGCTGCTGCGACACTCCCCGTATCCACCAGCAGCAGCAAGCACGGGCGTCCCCGCTCACGCATAGCCCGCCAGGTCGCTACAGCTTGCGCATGCAAAAATCTCGCGCGGTAGGTGCCAAGCAGAGCCTCTGGCTGATCGCGCATCAGCACCCGCAAGCTCACCAGCGCAGAGGGACCGTCTAGCTCACTCTGCTCTGAAATGTGATACGCCGACGGTGCGCTACGCACCTTTACCGGCACCCCAAGCAGCGTATTGCCGATGTCTCGAAGGTAGCTGGCTACCAGCTGGGAGACCTGCAGTGAGAGTTCGCCGTTCATCGTCAGGTCAAGATAGAGCAACTGGCCGTCTTCCATCGCTGCATGCAGCACCTCAGCAAAGAGTGCTGCGGGTGTTGCCTTTCGCACGGCCTGCCCATCAGTGCTGGCCAGCACCATTCTTCCAGGAGTGCTTTCCCTGCTTCGTTCTTCGTCTCGAATGCTCGCTAGCACATCAAGACGGTGGCTGGTACGCAGGTCGCGCGCAAGAACTTTGTATCGCTCCACGGCTGGCTCGGTGGAAAATGGGATGTCGGCGAGGACGGCGTAGAGCGCCATCGTCAGTTGCCATCCCAGGCAAGTTGCCGCAATGGCTGCAAGACGTGCAATGGAACCAGTGTTTTCGTCGAGATAAGGCTGAACAAGCTGGAAACCATGCTGTACTCTCTGCCCTTGCCGAGACGGAACAACAGAGACATGCAGCATCTGTTCGGCTCGATACCCTGGTGCTGACGGATTGAGGGCTTGATCGGAAAATACCACTACGCCTTTCCCCTGTTTGCCGAGGGACTGTTCCATGAGTTGCTCAATCCACGGGAAAAGCGGTTGCCAGCCATCAGGAAGGGTAAGCATCATGCGACAGATGTCGTTGGTGCTGGCCTGATGCAGCGCGGCGGCCAACTGGACAAAGGGATGGGTCTCTGGATGGGCCTCTGCACCATCCAGATCGTGCCACTGCCACGCCTGACGCAAGATCGTCGCCAGTTGCCCCCGCTCAGACGCATTTACGAAGTGGAGCGCCACCGGTAGCAGGAAGATCCGCGAGCCAGGGGCGCTCATGCGCCCCACGAGGGGTCTCTCATCGAGAAATAACGGCAGTATGAGCAGGTCATGCTCGTGCGCAAGCTGTTCCAGCACAGAACCCTTGATGGTCATGACACGCACGTGGTCTTGTGGATCCAGGTACGCCTGATCCAGCAGATCGAGAAACCATGCCAGATGGGAAAGCGGTTCTTCCGACGTTTTGCTCATGGAAACACCGATCAGCATGACATCTTCGAGCAGCCAACGTATCCAGGCGCTCTCAATCTGCGTTCCTAGCTCAGGCAAAACGATCCCTTTAGCCGCTGCGAGAGCCTCGACAATGGCAGTGAGCGCCGCCGGATCGGTGCTGTCCAGGGGATAGAGGCGAATCCCTTGTGCTTCTGCGCATATGCCCATCTGCACAAGCATTTTGACCGTGGTGACTGATCCACCCATGCCGGACCAAATGATGTGACGTATACCACCTTGCCAGAGACGTTTTGCTTCTTGCTCTACCTGTGCCACAAGGTCAGGCTGCGCCAGCAATCGTGGCACCACGTCTACCCAACTGAGTTGCACGTGTCCCTGTTCATCGCGGCCCAGGGCGGCAGCGCGACCTTCAGCATGACGCAAGTGATGAAGGTCAGTGAAAAACGTTATTGATGGGGCAAGGTTAGCATGATGCATCATAGGAATGCTCCTCCTTTTGTCTGCACTTTGTCCTTTCTCACCCTCTCAAATGTCCTGAGAGGAATGAACGCTTTTTACGCTGAGAGAGCGTCAAGAATGTTGAGGAGAACTTTATTCACCTGCTCAGCCTCCTCCAAAAACGCTGAATGCCCACAATCGAGCAGGAGCAAGTGGGCATGCGGAACTGCCTCCTGGAAAGCATAGGCAACAGCTACAGGCACAAGAGCATCATGCTTCCCCTGCACAATCAGGAACGGGATTTTCGCCTCGCGTACCTCTCGCTCTACGCCCTGTCCACCCAACACCGGCATCACCTCCGATCCATCGACCTTCCACGACTTCTCCAGAGATGTCCGATTGTACCCGTAGGTCTCATCATACTCGTCTTCGGTAGGCGGCTCATAAGTAAGCAAACGCTGAAAGCTTGGCAAAGATGCCAAGCGTACGGGAGCAGGGAGCCTGGAGTCGTTCATATTCATCGTCTCGGTAAACACATCACTATCCACATCTTCAACGCGCATTGAACCAATGGACGTGCCAAACGTTATGATGCTAGCAACATGTTCCACACCACACATGTGCCTATAAAGGTTAATAACGCCTCCTCCAAAGCTCCATCCTCCAAGAACAATCGGCGACTCGTGGAGATCGAGATATTTCAGCACTGCCCGCAAACTCTGGGGACAAAGAAGCGGCGAGGTCACGTGGTCCCCTGTCAGGGAACCACTACGGCCATGACCAGGAAGATCAATCGTCACAACAGAGTGACTCTGTGCCAACACAGCAATTTGCTTGCGCCAGCAATTTCCCGCCTGCATCCACCCGTGGACCATCACGACAGCAGGCATGCTACGCTCACCAAAGGTGCGAAAAGCAGCCGTGATTCCCTGTGGCCCTTCAATCGTGTGCAAGATACGGTGTGCATTTTCTCCACTCCTTTCTAGAAACACTCGTTCTCACTG
>JAJZEJ010000250.1 GCA_021828635.1 Chloroflexota bacterium | reverse complement strand
CATCGTTATCAGCATCTTGATCTGCTCTTTAACAATGCCGGTGTGATGGCAATTCCGCGTTATGAGACGCAGGATGGCTTTGAGATGCAATTTGGCACCAATCATCTCGGTCACTTCGCCCTTACTGGCCTGTTGTTGCCGCTCTTGCTAGCAACACCAGCGAGTCGCGTTGTTACTACGTCCAGCATGGCCCGCATGTTTGGTAACATCAAACTGGACGATCTGAATCGCACACGCTCTTATGGACGTTGGGAAGCTTACGGACAGAGCAAAAAGGCTAACCTGCTCTTTGCCTTTGAATTGCAAAAACGCCTCGCGGCAGCCGGAGCGCACACAATCAGCGTTGCCGCGCATCCAGGCTATGCTAACACAAATTTGCAGAATAATAGTGCTGTCACGTCTGCATCACGCATTGAGCAGATTAGCTATACATTGCTTGGCCCTTTTATCGCTCAGTCCGCTGCGATGGGTGCCTTGCCACAACTTTACGCAGGCACATCACCAGATATTCACGGTGGCGAACTGGTCGGCCCCGGCGGTTTGGGTGGTATGCGTGGCTATCCAAAAATTGAGCAGCACGCTCAGCGCGAATATGATAAGACCACAGCGGCTCATTTGTGGGATGCCTCTGTTACATTAACTGATGTTGACTATGCCTCATTACAAGCACCAGCATAAAACATAGAGTAAGAATATATACCTCCTCATCACGTGACATGTGCATGGGTTCATTATGATTATAAAGGAACAAAGTGTGCTTGTCTCAATATAGATGAATTAAAACAGTTCATTCAATAATGCCAATGAGGAGGTATTTTTATGATGTTTGATGCAGTAATTGTTGGTGGTGGTCCATCTGGTCTGAGTGCTACCCTCATGCTAGGACGTTGCCGCCGCAATGTCCTGGTCTGCGATAGCGGACACCCACGCAATAGCGCAGCGGAGGGAATACACAATTTTCTAACCCGCGATGGCATGGCCCCAGAGGAGTTTCTGCGCATCGGGCGCGAACAGTTACAGATATATCCCACTGTCGAATATCGTCCGATTGAAGTTGTCGATGCCGAACGCACGGACGACTCTATTGAGGTTTTGCTGCGAGACGAGAGTCGTGTCAATGCGCGTACTCTCTTGCTAGCAACCGGTTTGACTGATCTTTTGCCACCGATAGAAGGTATTGAACAGTTTTATGGTAAGAGTATCTTTCAGTGCGGCTACTGTCATGGTTGGGAGGTACGCGATCAGCCGCTCATTGTTTGTGGTGCGGGGCCGCAAGCGATGGTCGCAGCTCTGCAACTCACGACCTGGAGCCGCGATCTTGTACTTTGCACCAATGGACCAAGCCAGTTAGAGCGGCGCGACCTGATTAAGCTGGCCCTTCATCGGATTAAAGTATGCGAAACGCCCATTAAGCGCCTGGAGGGTAACGGCACACAGATTGAGCGCGTTGTCTTTACTGATGACTTCTCTTTGACCTGTTATGGCATGCTCTGTATCACGCAACCACGCCAGACCAGGCTCTATGAAAAATTCGCGCACTCGCCATTCCCACCCTCGGCCCAGCCGACGCAACTCCCGCTTGCCCCTGGCATCTATGCAGCTGGTGACGCCTACTTTGGGCGCTGGGTCGCGGGCGCTGTCGCCAGTGGAGCGGAAGTCGCTGTGATGATCCATACCGCGCTACTCGAAGAAGACTTGATAGCGGAAGCCCGCACGATGGCAACATCAGGAGCGATGCGCCAACCTTTCCGTGGTTAGTATGGCTCAAGTTGCCAAAAAATGCTCTTGACACATTCCCTCAACCCCTATATACTGTTTCTAAAGATACAATCGCATAGCGAAAGCAACGAACAGGAAGAGTACATAGCTCGACGTGGACACAGAGAGTCGGCACGGGTGGAAACCGATACCGCAGCAACTATGGAATGGGCCTGGGAGCTATAGGGTGAACCTCTCACATCAACGGGAGTAGTAGCACTGGTTCGGAACGTCCACCGTTATCGAGGACAGGATATGAAAACGTATCCGATAAATGAGGGAGTATCTACCCACTAAGAGCAAAACAGACACAGGGTGGATAGTCCGAAATAGGGTGGCACCACGAAAGCTTCACGCCTCTCGTCCCTTACCTGGGATGAGTGGCGTTTTTTTATTGCCTTGCTTACCACGAATTACGACCACCTACATCTCAGGCGCTCAACAAGGTTGGACGTGATAAATCACGTCCCTACGTTATGGAGGTCGTATCAATGTCAGTCGAAATCAATCAGGAAATCAAACTGCAACAAGCGAGCAAAGCGACGGGACCACAAACAAAGAAGCGCGTCTTCTCCGGCGTACAGCCAACGGGCAATATTCACCTGGGCAACTACCTGGGGGCTATTCGCAATTGGGTCGCCAATCAGCAGGAGTATGATAATATCTTCTGCATCGTCGATCTACACGCTATCACGCTGCCTATTGAGCCAAAAGAACTGCACACGAACATACGCAAGTTGGCCGCGCTCTATCTGGCTTGCGGCCTGGATACACGCTATTGCAAGCTTTTTGTACAATCGCATGTCCATGAACACGCTGAGATGAGTTGGATTATGAACTGCTTCACGCCGATGGGCTGGCTCAACCGCATGACACAGTTCAAGACGAAGGCGGGCGAGAATGCCGATACGGTCAGCACTGGCCTCTACTGCTATCCCGTCTTGATGGCCTGTGACATCCTGCTCTATCAAACGCACTATGTGCCAGTTGGCGATGACCAGCGCCAGCATATCGAACTGACACGCGATCTGGCGCAGCGTTTCAATAGCCTGTACAAGCAGCGCGTCTTCACAATTCCAGAGGGGCAAATCCGCGAGGTGGGTGCGCGTATCATGTCGCTTGACGACCCAACAAAGAAGATGAGCAAAAGCGACCCCAATCCGCAATCACGCATCAACCTGCTGGATGATCCAAAAACGATTAAGCAGAAAATCGCTCGCTCTACCACCGACTCGGAACGCCACGTGGCCTTCGATCTTGAGCGCCCTGGCATTACCAATCTGGCAACCATCTATCAGATGCTCACTGGTCAAACAGAGCAGGAGATTGAGGCCGAGTTCGAGGGTAAGGGCTACGGCGATTTCAAAGCGGCCCTGACCGAACGGCTGGTCGAAACGCTGCGCCCCATTCAGGAACGCTACTATGAACTGATGAACGATCTGCCTACGCTGGAAGGCATTCTCAAACAGGGAGCCGTGGAGGTTGAGCCGATGGCGGCGGCTACCTTACAGCGTGTAAAAAATGCAGTTGGATTGGGGTAAAGCATGTATTATCCATCGTTTGACGAAATTCAGAGGTTGCGTGACCGCTACGTGGGAACATCCAGCGCCGATGCCTCCTCACAAACGCGGCGACCATTGCTACCGTTTTATAGTGACATCCTGGCCGATATGGAAACGCCCGTCTCGGCCTACTGTAAAACGGTGCGGCAACCTTACAGCTTCCTGCTAGAAAGCGTGAGCGGCGGCGAACAGGTTGCACGCTACTCGTTCATCGGCATCGACCCATATATGGTGATGGTGTTACGCGATGAGACAGCCACGCTACACAGGATGCACACCAACGCGCCCATGACCAGCGAAAAGCTATCTTGCCGCGACCCACTGGCCTTCATTGAGGCCGAATTGGGACAGTATCAGCTTGTTTCACCAGACGATGACAACCAGGATGGTCTGCCGGTCTTTCATGGTGGCGCGG
>JAJZEJ010000779.1 GCA_021828635.1 Chloroflexota bacterium | reverse complement strand
ACACTTTACTGACGAAGAGCGCGAGGCACTGGCAGCCCACGATTATGTGATGCTCTTTGAGCTTGGGGCGCACAACTTCCTGACGCTCACGCTCTTCATTGCTCTCTTCGAGCGGGACTACGAGGATCTGCTAGCATTCCAGCGCGAATATGCACGCAAGCTCCAGCACTGGTCGCTCCCTTACCCAGATATTACAACATAGCGAAGGCAAAAAAGTGAGAGGGAGTTGGACGATGGTCTACAATCCCTCTCTCATCACATGAGTAGCAAAAATTCTTTCCACCGTTCACATAATTCTGGTAGCGGCTTCTCTTCAACCCATTTTCAAGTGTGAAGAGGGCTTCCAAATCTCGTTTAATATGAAGACGATGCGTTTTCTATCCAATATGCCTAAACGGTGATAGGCAGTAAGGCTTTTGTAAAGATATACACTTCCCTTGAAAAGATGTCCATATTTCATGTATAACACGCCTAAACGCCGCAGACTAGAGGCTATGCCACGACGGGAGCCGATTTGACGATGCAAGTTCAAGGATTGATGAAAGTACATAGCCGCTTCCTGAAAATAATTACTTCTTTGCATGATACAACCAAGCTGCTCGTAAACATCAGCAACACCTCTATTATCGCCAGTTTCTTTATAGAGTGTCAGCGACTTGTCGCAAAAAGCCTGTGCCTGCCGTAACTCTCCCTGATCTACATACACCCAGGCTAGATGATGATAGTTTGTTGCGGTATCCCTTCGATGCTGTCGAGCCTTGCTGTACTCAAGTGCGTGCAGAAAATAGGTTTTTGCTTGCTCGTACTGCTTTTTTTGGCGATAGCTGACACCTATCATGAGGAGGGTATAGCTCATAAAAGTCATTTCACCCTTTTCTTTTTGAAACGTTTCTAGTTCTTGATAACCAGCGAGCGCCGCGTCAAAATCCCCTTTGTTGCTATAGTAAGAAACAATTTCTAACTTTGCCCTCACAAAATTCTCATAATCTTTCTGTTGCAATAGTAGTTGTTCAGCTTGAGCAAGAGTAGAGAGGGCCGATGGGTATGCACCCTGGCTAAATTGAATGCGCCCTTTTAAAAGATTTGAGCGAGCGTAGGTTTTCTCATCGCTGCCTTTGCTTAATTGGATTGCTTGTTCCGTATAGCGTGCCGCATCATCCCAGGCTCCTAGCGCATGGGATGTGTCACCGAGGAGATAATAGAAGAAACTGGCGTTTCTCTCTAACGAATCACAGGCACGAATACTATCTTTACACCATTGAAGTAAATCGGCATTATATCCTTGTTCTTGAAGATATGGATAAAGTTGTTCTGTGTAACTGATACACAGATGTGTAGCTTCCGCACTCTGCTGTGTTGCCAACCATTTTTGCGTAAGATATAGATTCGGGAACTCATCACGAAGCCGTGGACGGTCATTTTGATAACGACACGCTGTTTTGAGGCGATTTTTGGCGGCAATGAGATGAGCCTGCGCCCACATCTGCATTTCGTGTATGGGTGCCGTTGGTAAGACATCTTTTCGTTGATTTTCCCCGCTGGTTTGCTCTACTTTCATAAAAGCCTCTGTTGGCTCCATAGTTGAGGAAGATCATTAGTAATAAATTGGCGAGTCAATTGATGGATGCTATAGCGTGCGTAGCCAGTGGCAAAAGCAGTATCCAGGAGTGAATAGGTCGTAAGTTGTTCAATAGCATCGATCAAATTGGATTCAGTTTCCGTAACGCCTAAAAGTTCATCCCAACTTGCATCGGTTGCCACAGTTCTACCAATGTAGACGAGCAAATTGCGGGCAACGGAGGAGAGCCTGTTCCAACTCTGATAAAAAATAAAAGGATAAAGATCACCTCCGGCACGCTCGAGTTGCTTCACGATAGTGTTCAGATCAAGGAACTGTGTTTGGGCAACAATAAGTTTCAATGCAAGCGGTGCGCCACCTGTAACCCTATACAGTCCGTTGTACTGCTCTGAGGGAATAGCGCGTCCTTTTTGTTTCTTCAGCTCTTCGTCGAGAAAGAAATAGGTATCAGAGATGCTTAATCCGTGCAAAGAAGATGACTGTAGAAAATCAAAATGCAGCTTATGGCGGCTGGTGATAATAGCACGACTCTTTCCAAGTAACCCGCGTAGCTGAGCAACGAGTGACTCAGCGTTCTCTGCTGTTTCGAGATTGTCTACAAAAAGAAGATAATGATGCTGGTTCAAGAGGTCGGCGATAATCTGTCGTTTGCGTTCTTGCTCAAAAGATAGGGCTTCCCATACATTGAGTTGCCTGAGAATGGCATCGAGCAAATGATAAAAATCGAGAACAGCCTCATCCACCTGAATAATCCTGCCTCCCATCAGATACTCTTGTTTTGCCGAGTCGCCGATCACAGCATCAAACAAAGAACGCTCCAAAACACGCCTGATTACTTCGACTGCCAGCGCCGTTTTACCCATCCCTCCCAGTCCATCAATCACCTGGACAGGCATGCCTGATGGATTTTCTAGTGCTTCAATCAGTTGATGCAGGGTTTGTTCTCTATCAGGCAGTAGATAGTATATTTCGCTAGAGAGTGAAGAAAACCACAAATGAGCAACTTGATGGTTTGTCTGTTCCTCTATAATATTTGTCGATGCATCTCTTATTACAGAAGTATCTGGTTTTTTGGGTACAGTATCATCATCAGTAGCGAGGCTGTTGAAGGGGGGAGAGGTCCAATCATAGTAAGGACGAAGGTCGTGAAGGTTCATGATGGCAAGCAGTTCTTTGGCTTGATGGATAGTGACAATGCATTCTAGCTTAACTAAAGCTTTAATAATACCAATAACATCTGTATCCTTTAACTCATCTCTGCCATTTAATTTCCTATTAAGGTATTCTCTGCTTATCGGTATAGCACTGGCTAAATCTTCTTGCGTGACATATCTGGTTTGTCTCGACTCCGTTTGCTGCTCGCCGTCGTAAGGGGTATGCTTACGATATTCCTCTATCTTTGCCCGAAATTTTGCTACCCGTTCATTCATAAACGATACCTGCCCTATCTGATATTCTCAGAAAAACCCCATCACATAATATCACAATTTTTCACAAAAAAACACAGAGAGGTATCCTACTATTACTGCTGTGATAGCTACTTCGTAGCCGAATATCTTTCCTATAGTCATGAAAAAGTAGTCCACTTCTATTCGGTGAGGCAAAAAGATGACACAGCGCGAATCAATCGAGACTATCGAGATACGCACATTTAGTGGGTTTATCGTGACTTGTTATAGCAACGGGCAGCCGATATCTGAAATCAATGCAGCAGTGTACGACGTTGTGATGTATGTCTTGCTAGCCGAACACAACTACCGTCGTCCTCGCAAGCAACTTCTACAGTACATACAGGCGAAAAGAGGCTGTGGCCTGGATGCAGCCAACAATATATTGTCCAAAGCCGTGAAAGAGTACCGTCTTCTCCTCAAGAGGGCGGGCGATTGCATGGAGTTAACGCCAGTTGCACGACAACGGCTTGACTGCGAGCAGTTTCGTTCTCTCGTCAAGGTGATTAAGCAACAAGCTCAACCAGATGTACAGCTTTGCTACGAGGCGCTTGAACTCTACCAGGGCGTTTTTCTTTCTCCCGATCTGTGTAGCGTGTACATGGCTGGGGAGCTTAAAGACCGTGCCAGCATGCAACGCCGCCTGCTAGCAGCAGAGTACGTAGATGTCGTGATTCGACTGATACGCGCCTTGCTGCAACAAGGGTACT
>JAJZEJ010000658.1 GCA_021828635.1 Chloroflexota bacterium | reverse complement strand
GACCAATGATACCCTCGTGCCAGTCGTCGCCCGTCACCAGCACAATGCGTGCATCGGATTGGCCTTGTGCCTGCTCACGCACACTACGCATGAGTTCTTCCGTCTCCTGCTGACGTGTGAGGTTAAGCGCCTCAAGTTGTCCAGCGTAGAGCGCGGCCTCTTCTTCGCTATCAGTGGTGAGCAGATTGAAGGCAATGCTGGCGCTCTGCATCCTTCCGGCGGCATTGATGCGTGGAGCTAGCGCGAAGGCGATATCGCGCTCACGGATACGTCCTAATGGCAGATTAGCACTGCGAATGAGCGCGAGTAACCCTGGTTTGCGTGTAGCGTTAAGTTGTTGCAGACCCAGGCGTACCAGCATATGGTTTTCGGCTAGCAACGGGGCGATGTCGGCAACCGTGCCGATAGCTACCAAGTCTAGCAACGCCCATTCATCTTCCTGTGAACGCTGATAGGCTTGGTAGAGAGCCTGCACAAGTTTGAAGGCAATGCCGGCACCACAGAGTATTCGTGCGGCCTCTGAGCCGTCTGGCAGCCAGGGATTGACCATTGCATAAGCCTGGGGCAACGCTTGCGGTGGATGATGATGGTCGGTAATAATTACATCCATACCCAGTGAGCGGGCGAACTGTACCTGCTCCACATCCGAACTGGCGCAATCGGTAGTCACAATCAGGCTTGTACCACGCTCTTTGAGCAGGGTAAGCGCGGGCAAATTCAGGCCACACCCATCGTTGACACGATGCGGGATGTGATGATCGAGTTGGGCATCAGGACATTTAAGTGTACGCAAGGCGCGGAAGAGCAGTGCGGACGAGGTAACGCCATCGGCATCGAAGTCGCCATAGACGGTAATATGCTCGCCACTTTCTAAAGCGCGGCGAATACGCTCAACGGCTTTGCCCATATCAATGATGCTGTAAGGATCGAGACTCTGTCCATAGGAAGCAGCCAGCAACGCTTGCATCTGTTCAGGTTCAGTGATGCCACGATTAAAAAGTATCTGAGCTTGTGCGGGTTGGATGCCCGCCTCACGTGCCGCCTTAAACTGTTCTTTGGATAACTGAGGGTAGACTTCCCAATTCTTCTGTTGTGCTGTTTGCTGCGTCGTTGCTTCCAATGATTTTTCCTCTACTCTGGTAACAGGCGTACAAACACGGCATTGCCTAGCAGGCGACCCCGTTGACTCAAGCGTAACCAGCCCTGCTCATAATCGAGTAGACCAGCTTCGTCCACAAGCTGTAAGCGATTTCCCACAAAACTTTGAAAGCTCTGGCCGAAACGCTCTTCAAAGGTTGGCAGATGCAGGCCCATCGCGGTACGGAGCGCCAGGAAGGCCGTTTCAGACATCTCTTGCTCACGGGCAGCTTCTTCGCTCTCCACTATGGGGAGATGTCTGGCCTTGAGTTGGCGGATATAGGTTTGCGGGTCGCGCTCATCGGAGAAACGTTTGCCGCCGAACCAGGAATACGCACCCGCGCCCATGCCCAGGTAGGGCAGGTTCTGCCAGTAGGTCAGGTTATGACGGCTATGATGACCCGGCAAAGACCAGTTAGAGATTTCATAGTTGATATAACCGGCGACCCGCAAACGCTCGTCGGCATATTCGTACATATCGGCGCACAAGTCTTCGTCAGCAGGAATGATGCGACCCTCCGCCGTCCAATCATAGAAGGATGTACCCTCTTCAATAATCAATGAGTAGAGTGAGAGATGTTCGGGACGCAAAGCAATGGCACGTTCCAGCGTCTCCTGCCAGTGCCGCATGGTCTGTTCCGGCAGGCCGAACATGAAATCCAGGTTGATCGAGGTAAAACCGGCGGCGCGTGCGAACTGGACGGCCTGCGTAATCTCTTCCGGTGTGTGAATGCGGCCCAACACCTGGAGCAGATGTGCGTCAAAGCTCTGCGCCCCCATGCTCAGCCGATTAACCCCAGCAGCACGCAAACCTTCAAGGTGCTGCTGATTTAGCGTACCAGGATTGGCCTCTAGCGTGATCTCCGCGTCCTGATCGACAGCAAACGCCTGACAACAAGCATCGAGCAGACGTGTAACTTGTTTCACGCTGAGCAGACTGGGTGTGCCGCCGCCAAAAAAGATGCTGCGCGTGCGGCGTGGACGCCCATCGGCATGACGAGCCATCTCGCCCATCAGGTTTATTTCTGTTAGCAACGCCCGCACATATGGTTCACGTAAGGGCAATAGACCAGCATAGGTATTGAAGTCGCAGTAGTGGCAACGAGTATGGCAAAATGGCACGTGTAGGTAGAGCGCGGCGGTTTCCATAAGTTGTTGCAATGGTTCTGTCGGCTGTAAAAGTACTTCGTGTATCTGTGTCGTTGATTTTTTCGGAGATGTAATCATGATTTATTGATGCCTATGTTATCATCGGCCTCTATTGTAGCCAGAAGGGGCATGACCATGCATGCCCCTGATTTGATTAGGTACGACTATTACGGAATTCCTCCCGCCGATGGCAGCCCACCAGTTGTTGGTGAGGTGGGTGTCGGCTGGCCTGGAGGTGAGCTGGGCAGACCAGGAGGCATATTCGAGGAGTCAAGTAGCATCGTCTGATTGACAGGTGCGATAGTGATTCCAGGCAAGGCTTTCTGTTCCAGCAGCCACGCATTCAGCGCGTTGCTCCGCAATGATTGAAGGGTACTACTGTCGATAGCACGCGATGGGTCGATACCCAGAATTTGAATGATATGATAGCTACCATTCTCGTTGAGAATCGGGCTGAGTTCGTTGATATAGCGTTGCGGACTGAAAAGCCAGTTATCAACGGTGCCGCTAGTATTGGCGGCCTCGTCCTGAATATATTGGCCGCGTGCGACCCAACCCAGGTAGCCGCCTTTGGTATTCGTCGCGGTATCGACGGAATATTTCTTGGCGAGGGCTGCGAAATCGCCGCCTTTTTTCAGTTGTGCCAGAACGTTGCTCGCATTTTTCTGCGTGTCGATGGTCATCACACGCACATCGACCTGATAAGCAGGAGAAGTGATCTGCGAGGCAAGATAGCTCTGCATATTCTGGCGGCGCACGAGCAGGGCCGACATGGCCTGTACGTCGGCATTGCTGATATTATCCTGGCTTAGAAACTGGCTATAGCTGGTTGAGGTGGGCAGATCGGCTTTGAAACTAGCAATGAACTGGCTAATCTGTGTAGCCGTCGGCTCAACCTTTGCCTGCACACTACTACTCTGCGTTGCCAGCCAGTTGCGAATCAGTATGTCATCTTGCAGCCAGCCTACGCTATCGTTGCCGACCTGGGACTGATCATAATACTGTTCCTGGCCGGGGATGGTCGTTTGCAGCATATTCTGATATTGCACATTGAGCGTATCATGCTGTGTTTGCGCGGTCTGGAGTTGGCTTTGCGCGGTAGCGATCTGCGCTTTCAGGCTGTTGCGCTGCGTAGTGTCCGAAGTTGGAGTTGATTGCAACTGTTTATTCAGTGAATTAATCTGGTTGGTTTGATTATTGATGATCGTCTGCTGAGCAGCGACCTGTTTCTGCAAGCTGTCACGTTGAGCATTCAGGCCGTGAGCGCCATAGATTTTGTTGGCTGAAATTTGAGCTTCGAGTGCAACGAGTTTACGATAATCGGATTGAGAAACTTGCTGACCATTGACGCTGGTAATCGGTAAGCTAGGAGTGATGATGTTGAAATTGACCCAGAAACCGACCACGACAGCCACGATAATGAGGGCAAAGAGGATGGTGACGGCCCAGATAA
>JAJZEJ010000051.1 GCA_021828635.1 Chloroflexota bacterium | reverse complement strand
AATCAGGCGCTCTACACCACGCCGCGTCTTATAGACCGACCCGGCACTGCTCCCACCGAAGGCGCTACCAAGACCCGCGCCACGGGCCTGCAAGAGGATAAAAATGATAACGGCCACGCCCAGAATGATCTGTACGATACGGATGGCCGGAAGCCACTGCGTTAGCAAGAGTGATTCCTCTCTTTTCTGTGTCTTTATCTCACACAATAGATGTCCAAAAGATTATAGCATAGCCTGAGCCTGGCGTCGAGGTTTTTTCCATGCTAGATGCGCATATTTGCGTACTTCCCAACGGAATCGACGCCTACACACCAGCGTGATTGACGCGATCAATCGGTCCCTACACCTCGTTTGTCGCCTCCGATGTTTCGCTATCAGCATCGACTGGTTGCCCATCCTCTACCGCACTATCTTCACTATCTTCACTATCACTCTCTATTGTATCTATTTCGTCTGGATTCTCTATACTATCTTTGCTCTCGCTAGCATCCTCAGTTACTGTGGGTTTCTGCTCAATGCCATAGGTGATAGCCGCCTCACCATCGGGTACAGGCCGCGAATAGCGGAGACGCATGACGATGAAGCTGAGCGGGATCAGCGCGATGAAGACGACAATGGAGGTCCATTGTGCCTGCTTCAAACCCCAATTAAGGCCCAGGAATGGGACAATCACATTATCGCGCACGAAGAAGACGGTGAACTGCGTGATACAGTAACAGAAGAGGTAGACCAGCATCAACGCGCCGGGACGCTTGAAACGTTTTGCCAGGTAGAAGAGTAAGATTAGCACAACAATATTAGTCAATAGCTCGTAGGCAGCGGCCGGCTGCACTGGCACGTTACAGGTGCTAGGATTCAGGCAGGCCCAACTATTTGGGTTCTGATAGACGGTAGACCAGGGTAGTGTGCTGCGAAAACCGATGATATCGCCATTGATCAGATTGCCGATGCGCCCGAAAATCTGGCCCACAATACCAAAAAGGCAGGCGGCGTCAATCAGCACCAGGGGATTAACACGCTCGGCACGCGAACGCCAGATCAGCGTGACGATAACCAGGAAGATCGCGCCAAAGAAGGCCATGCCACCCTCCCAGGTCGCAAGAATGTTCCAGGGCTTCAAGATATAATTCTGATAGAGGTGGGGCTGTTGCACTACGAAGTAGAGGCGGCCACCGATGACACCAGCGGCGATACACCACCACAACACGCGATAGAGCAGGTCCGTCGAGATGCCCTTGCGGCGCATGTAGCCTTGAATAGCCAGCAGGCCGAGAATGATGCCAACAACATACATAAAGCCATACCAGCGTAAAGCCAGTGGCCCCAGTTGTAGCATCACTGGATTGATGTTAATGTAGATATATGGCGGCCCGATGCGTAGCCAGCCCCAATTAATCAAATAGGCCAACGGTAGCAAACTCATCATGCTTTTTACTCCCATGCATGTCTACACTTCTTCGTCTTGCCCCTATAATAGTACGATAGAAGGAGACATGCAAGGGGTTCCCGATTCCTACCAAAAGATGTGGATGGAGTTTGCCATGAACAAAAGTAGCCCGAAAAGCACCATGACGCACGCGAACATGCTTATCAGGCAACCTGGCAAACAACCACCACCAAAACGACGCCGCCAGTATGGTCTCCACATTGGTGGTCCCCACATACCCCAACCCCACATAGGACGTGGTCTGCCCCAATAACGGCGTGGCCCGCGCCACTCACGACGAAAACGTGGTCCGCGATGCATATATACCACCTCTTGCTAAACTGATCAGAACACCGCATAATCTTTCTTTTGCTAATAGTGTAAACGATAAATTTCAAGAAAACTTCAAGGAACTGTAAGCAATTGGTTAGGTTTTGTTGCTGATGGGTTTGGCACTATGTTCCCTCCTGCTGGTTTGCCATCACCTCTTCAATTTTAACCACAGTAGGGAAAAGCTGATCGAGCCAAGCTTGTACCTTCTGCGCATAGTAATGGTTCATCTCGACGAAGGTGAGCAGGCACTGTTCTGCTTGCTGTCGAGCTTCCTCTTTCCAACCGCGATGGGCCATGACCTGTGCCAGTCCAAATAGCGAGATTGTCACTAACTCTCGGTTCTGATCACAATCCTGGTAGACGGCTAATGCCTCTTGAAATCCCCGTTCGGCATCATCCCATTGCTGGTTTGCCAGAAAGACTTCGGCGCGGCAAACGAGCGTATTGCTGAGGAGCCAGGGATCACCCAGCTCATGGGCGAGTTGCAAGCTCTCCCCAAAGGCAACTTGTGCTTGCTGTAAAAATCCTTTTTTTGCATGAACCGAGCCTAAATTAGTGAGTAGCACGATACAAAGCGTTATATCGCTGGCTTGCCGCGCCTCATCTAATGCTTCCTGAAAATAATGTTCAGCCTCTTCATAGAGATGTTCTTCAAAAGCTATCCCTCCCAGATTCAGCAGGAATCGCTTGATCTGTCTTCGGTCTTCCAACTGGCGGGCCAGAGCCAGACCTTCCAGGAGAAGAACTTTGCCTTGCACAGTATTGGCTTGCTGACAGAGAATGACGCCCAGATTCAGCAGCAGCGAAATTTGCTTAGTGCGGTATGTGAGGCTGCGTGCGAGTGCTAAACCTTCTCGTAACCTTTGCTCGGCATGAGGGAAGTCACCTTGAAGTCGGAGCGTGTGGCCCAAGTTGGACAACAGTTGACACTTGAGTTCCAGAAGTTCATCCTGTT
Source organism: Chloroflexota bacterium (assembly GCA_021828635.1). The sequence goes on along the minus strand of JAJZEJ010000051.1, from coordinate 1,027 downwards.
GTGCCAATGCCAAAGCCTCCTGGTAAAGAGCCACGGCCTGCGGATAATCTCCCTGCTTTGCGGTAAGATTCCCCAGACCATTCAGCAAACGGCACGTCAATTCGTGATCCGTGCCGAGACGGGCAAGCTGCAAGCCCTCTTCGTAGTACGTTCTGGCCTGTGTATCATTACTATCGTGTTCTGCCACGTGTCCGAGCGTTAACAAGCACACAGTATGCTCTCTTTGTTGCGCAGGAGCTACGGTCAAGGCTAATCCCGCGAGGGCATCGCGCTGTGCCTGCTCCCACAATTCGCGCACGAGGGCAAATTCAGCTCGATGGGTCAGCAGATAGGCATACTCTGGCTGTTCTGGCATAGTCATCGCCAGGGTAACTTGCAACCACTGCTCCGCTTGCTGGTACAGACCCTGTGTACGCCAGAAGGGAACCAGAGCAAGAGCCATTGAGAAGACATCCTGAGTGTGCTGCAACGCGATAGCGGCCTCCAAGGCCAACACTACCACTGCGTACTCGTCTTGCACAGTTTGCAGACTTTGTGCCTCTTTCACATTGAAGGATGTGCAGACTTGCTGACCATAAGCTACCAGCCTGAGTCTCGGAGATGTCTCCTCCTGCTGAAGGCGGGCATAATCGGCAATGACCTGGTGCATAGAGTATCTGCTCTCTCCAGCTCCTTCGAGTAGCCCCGAATCGAGCAAGCTATCGAGAACAGCGGCGTCTTGTTGACATACAGCTAAGGCTGCCGCTTCGGAAAAAGTATCGGGCTTGGCAGGCAAAACCGAAAGGGCGCGTAAAGCTTGCTGCGCGGCTGGTGGTAAGTACTGATCACTCAGACCAATAATCGTTTTTAGCGATCTGGGCGTTGTGCCACCCGGTGCAGGTGTCTGTGTGGTGACATGGTGCAAGTGTCGTGGACTGGTAAAACGCTCCAGGACCGTTTCCAACCGTCTGCGCTGACCACCAATTGCCTGTGTCCGCACATAATGGCCGAGGAGTGTCACTGCGAGAGGTAAGCCAGCACACGTTGC
>JAJZEJ010000064.1 GCA_021828635.1 Chloroflexota bacterium | reverse complement strand
CTGTAGGGGCGTGGGCGCAACGGACGCGATCAATCGATCCCTACCTCTATGGATGACGGTGTGCTACAATGTCTTAGGCAGTTCAAGCCAGAAGGAGACAAATTCGAGCGTAATGGACTATCTCACGATCTACTATTATATGCGCCTCACCCGCGCGATGGAGGACCGCACACGCACGCTCTTTTTGCAGGGGCGCATCGTGGGCGGTGTCTATACAGCGCAGGGACACGAGGCCACAACTGTCGGGGCAGCAATGATGCTCCGCGACGGCGACTGCATCGTTCCGCAGCATCGTGATCTGGGGAGGCACCTTGTGGGCGGCACCCCGCCACGCGCCGTCATGTGTCGGTGGTTAGCACGCGGTAACGCGCCGACACTGGGACGGGACGGACAGACACATATCGGCGATATGCATCATGGTATCGTACCTATGATTAGCCTGCTGGGCGAATCGCTACCCGTAGCCTGCGGCGTCGCGCTCACTATGAAAATGCGCAAACGGCCAAACGTTGTGCTGGCTTCGTGCGGCGATGGCGCGACCAGTACTGGACCATTTCACGAGGCTATCAACTTCGCCTCGGTCCAGAAACTTCCTCTAGTCGTCGTCATCGAGAATAATGGCTACGCCTACTCGACACCCAACAGCAAGCAGTTTGCGATAGACTCGCTCGCCGAACGCGCCCAAGCCTACGGTATCTCTGGCGAGAGCGTGGACGGTAACGATGTCTTGGCCGTCACTGCCGCGGTAGAACGCGCTATCGCACACGCACGCAGTGGTAATGGGTCGGCGCTTGTGGAGTGCCGAACATTCCGTGTGCGCGGCCATTCTGAGGCCGATAAGGCCGATTATGTACCACCGGCACTACGCGAAGAATGGCTGGCAAAAGACCCCATTCGCCGCTTTGAGCAGTATTTGGACGCGCAACAGTTCTTGACAGCCACCGTGAAAGCCGAGATTGAAGCTAAGGTGAAAGCCATAGTTGATGACGCCGTGAACTATGCGGAGCAGAGTCCCGCACCAGACCCGGCCACGGTGGCGCAGTATGCTTTCGCACCCGATGGTCCCATCGCCATTATTGGCGAAGCACAGGCTCAGAATCCACGCTACGTGAATGCACTGGATACACGGACGGGCATGCCGTTCAGCACCGTGCAACCGACAAAGGAGGTCGCGGTACGACGATGAGCGAGAAGAAAGTAACCTACCTGGAGGCAATTAGCCAGGCTATCCGCGAGGAAATGCGCCGCGATGAATCGGTCTTTCTACTTGGTGAAGATGTCGGCAGCTACGGCGGTGCCTTCAAGATCAGCGCGGGCTTCTTAGAAGAGTTCGGCGCGGAGCGCATCATTGATACCCCGATGGCCGAGGCCGCTATCATTGGTTCAGCCGTTGGTGCGGCCTTGATGGGCATGCGTCCAATCGCCGAGATGCAGTACATCGACTTTATCACCTGCGGTTTCGATCAGATTATCAACATGGCCAGCAAGATGTACTGGCGTGTCGGTATGCCTGTTCCCATCGTCATTCGTGGACCCGCCGGTGGTGGTACGAAAGGTGGACCATTCCACTCGGCCAGCCCCGAAGCCTGGTTCTTCCATACGCCCGGTATCAAAGTCGTGGCACCTTCCACCGCTTACGATGCTAAAGGCTTGCTCAAAGCGGCGATCCGCGATAACAATCCCGTCCTGTATCTAGAACATAAACTACTCTATCGCATGCCAGAATTGCGCGAAGAATTGCCAGATGAGGATTTCATCGTCCCATTGGGCAAGGCTGCTATACGTCGTCAGGGTGAAGATATGACGATGCTCACGTATGGAGCGATGGTCTATCAGTGCCTCAAGGCTGCACAAATCCTGGAGGAAGAGGACGATTTAGAAGCCGAGATCGTAGACCTGCGTAGCCTCACTCCGCTGGACCGCGAAGCTATCACGGACTCCGTTAAGCACACCAATAAGGTGCTGATCGTTCACGAGGATACGTTGACGGGTGGCATCGGCGCGGAACTGGCAGCTATGCTGGCTGAAGACCTATTTGAATACCTGGATGGACCGATTACTCGTGTAGCGGCACCAGATGCGCCGTTCCCATACGCGCCCACGCTGGAAGCTGCCTACCTACCCAACACAGAAAAGATCATCAGCGCAGCCCGTCGGCTCGCCGCTTATTAAGTAAGGTACGAAGAGGTACAGATAGATATGCCAACAGCAGTAAAAATGCCCCGTCTGGGCGAGTCGGTTGCCGAGGGTACCGTCGGTTCCTGGCTCAAGCAGGAGGGTGATTATGTCGAAAGGGATGAGTCGTTAGCCGAGATCATTACCGATAAGATCAACGCGGAATTGCCTTCACCGGTGGCGGGACGACTTGTCAAAATTCTGGTGCATGCCGATGAAACAGTCTCGGTCGGTACCGACATTGCCATGATCGAAGAGAGCGCGGATGTCGGCGCATCCCAACCTGTCGCCAGCGCACCCACGTCATCAGCGCAAGCCACCGCTACTGCGAGTAGCTCCGCGCAAACAGAACATGTGCATGTCGAACGCGACACATCCTCTAGCTCTAACGGAACCGGCATTGAGCGGGTCGCTGTCTCCGGGCAGCAGGACACAGAGGAAGAGCGCCAACGCATCTCGCCTTTAGCCCGTCGTCTGGCTCGTGAACACGACCTCGATTTGAACCTGGTGAGTGGAACCGGCATTGGTGGGCGGGTGCGCAAAGAAGATATCATGGCCTATCTGACACAGCGTGAGGCCACTCCTGCGGCACCTGCTCCACGACCAGCACAGCCGCGCCCGCAACCAGCTATCCCAGTATCAGCCATGCCGCTCGCTACTTCTGCGCCAGGCGAAGTTGGGCCGGACGAAGAGATCATGGTACCCAGTCGTATGCGTCTGGCTATCGCCGAGCATATGGTACGCAGCAAACATACCTCGCCACATGCCACCACCGTTGTCGAGGTCGATATGACCAACGTTGCCAAATGGTTGGAACGCCATAAAGAGGAGTTCAAGCGCCGCGAGGGCTACGGCATTAGCTACGTGCCTTTTGTCATGAAGGCCGTCTGCGATGGTGTTCGCAAGGTTCCCTTGATAAACTCGACCTGGACAGAAGATAATAAGATCATTATCAAGAAGCGCATCAACCTGGGTGTAGCCGTTGCCACGGACGTGGGCCTTGTCGTGCCAACGGTTTATGACGCCGACCAGTACACACTGGCTGGTTTGGCGAAGCAGGTTGGGCAGCTAGCACAACGCGCACGCAGCAACAAACTGACCGTGCAGGACATGCAGGGTAGCACGTTTGTTGTGAATAATCCGGGTGTTTTTGGTACAATTATATCGGTACCCATTATCAATCAACCCCATGCCGGTATCCTGAGCATGGATTCAGTTGTCAAGCGACCTGTCGTGACCGAAGATGACGCCATTGCCATCAGATACATGATGTATCTCTGTCTCTCTTTCGATCATCGCATCCTGGATGGTGCGGGCGCAGGTGGCTTCTTACAAGCAGTTCGCGCCAAATTACAAAGTTATGGGCGTGAGATAGACGTGTATTAGCACAAGAGGAAACAATCATGGCGACCATCATCCCAGAACGTCGGCCAGAATGGCTTAAAGTACGCGCACCACAGGGCGAAAACTATCGCTCCCTCAAAACACTGATGCGTAGCCAATCGTTGCACACGGTGTGTGAGGAGGCGCGTTGTCCAAATATCGGCGAATGTTGGGGACACAAGACC
>JAJZEJ010000468.1 GCA_021828635.1 Chloroflexota bacterium | reverse complement strand
AGAGCAGAAAGGATTACAGATGCATATTCGCATTATTGGCGCACCTATGGACCTGGGCGCGGACAGGCGTGGTGTCGATATCGGGCCAAGCGCCATCCGCTACGCGAATTTAAGTGAACATTTGCAACGTCTTGGTCATAGCGTGAGTGACTATGGCAACATTACGATTCCACAGCCGGAGAGCTATCCGGTCGGCTATACGCAGTTAAAATATCTTGAACCGATAATCAAAGCCGCTGAAGAACTTTCACAGATTGTGAGCGAGACGCTACAAGCTAATGAATTTCCGCTGATTCTGGGCGGCGATCACAGCATTGCGCTCGGCACAATCAGTGGAGTCGCCCGTGTACACCATGATGTAGGGTTAATCTGGGTTGATGCGCACGGCGATTTCAATACCGAGGCCACCACGCCTTCAGGCAATATTCATGGCATGGTGCTGGCCGCGCTAGCCGGTGTGGGCAACCTGCAACTCACGCACATTGATGGTTGGGGGCCAAAGCTCAATAAAGACACCATCGTTATCATCGGCGCACGCGACCTGGACATGGGCGAGCAGGAGCTGTTACGTGAGCATCAAATCCATGTCTTCACCATGTCCGAGATCGACCAGTTCGGCATCTCAGAGGTGATGCGTCAGGCGGTAGCCATTGCCAGCCAGCACGACAACCCGATTCACTTGAGCCTGGACCTGGATGCGCTCGACCCACGCGAGGCACCCGGCGTTGGCACACCTGTACGCGGCGGCCTGAGCTATCGTGAGGCCCATCTGGCAATGGAACTGGTATCCGCTTCACGCCGCCTGATCTCGATGGATGTCGTCGAGGTCAACGCCATTCTCGACCGCGAGAATGCCACCGCCCGCCTGGCCGTCGAACTGATGCTCTCCGCATTAGGTAAACGGATTCTATAAAAATGGCGTAGGGATTTTATTGTAGGGACCGCTTCATCGCGTCCGTGCGGTTCAATTGTTGGCGCATCCAATCGGCTTGTTGTGGACGATGCTTGTAGGGAATGTTGTTGCAGACATGGTTGCCATCCTCGAACATCCATAGTTCGGCAACGTTGCGAGCTTCTGCCGCCATTCTTTCGGCATCGGCGAATGGCACGAGCCTGTCACGGCGGCCCATGATGATGAGCAATGGAGACTGCACATGCTCCATCACGCCCTCAAGGTTAAACGCGGCCAGTTTTACAAGTGCATCCGCTTCGTTCACGGCCTTGAGGCGGTGAGCGAAGGCGGCGCGTGTATGCCCTGGCAAGCGGTCAAAGTGGCTCACGAAGTTATAGCCGCCGCAGTTGGCAATCGTGGCTTTGAGGCGTGGCTCGAAGGCGGCGGCTCGTGGGGCATAATAGCCGCCGAGGCTAACACCCATCAGACCCACGCGCTTCGCATCCACATCCGCTCGACCTTCAAGATAGTCGATAGCGTAGCGTACTGGCACCTCATAATCATGGCGCATGGCATAATCAAATTCCATCTCGCCCTGTCCGGGACCATCAAGCGCAAGGACAGCCATACCACGACGCAGAAAATCCTCACCATAGATGTGCATCTCTTCCTTAACCGAATCGAGGCCAGGGACGAGCAGCACGACCGGCGCTTTGGGCGTATGCCAGGGCTTTCTGAGGATGCCGTACATCGCCGCGCCATGCTCATAAGGGATGGTAACGTGTTCGCCTGGAAAATCGAAATATGGCAAAGCTTTTTTGTACATATTGACGGTATGATCGTGTGCCACGCGCAACTCTAGCGGGCTATGCACAAACAAAAATTTGCCGAAATGATAGGCCATTGATGCTTGAAAGTAGTGCTGCGCTGCCGACACGTAATAGCCCTGCATCTCAGCCTGCTCACCCATTTGCTCATGCATGGTTCCACACTCAGACCACATGCGACACCAGTCGTCCCAACGCTCGACACTATTGGTGACACGCTGAAAATCGTTATAGTCGATGCCATTGGCGATAAAGCGTGGCCCCCAGTTATCGATGGCACTCTGTACCAGTTCATCTCTCACCATTAAGCTATCCTCTCTATGTTTACCCCAAACGTTGACGCATCCAATCGGCTTGTTGTGGACGGTGCTTGTAAGGAATATTGTTGCAAACATGGTTGCCATCCTCAAACATCCACAATTCTGCCATCTCGCCAGCCTCTTCGGCGATGCGCACCCCTTGCACAGCTGGTACCAATCTGTCGCGCCCACCCTGAATGACCAATAGTGGACACGTGATCTGTTCCGCGACGCCCTGCAAGTTAAATTGCTGCAACTTTGCGATAGCATCATCCTCATCTTTTGCATAGAGGCGATGAACCATCGTTCGGCGGCTGATAATAGGCCGATTTCTAAAGTTGGTGGCCTGATTATACGGACCACAGTTCTCAATGGCGGCCCTGACACGCTTTTCCAAAGCAGCAGCACGCACAGCGAACTGGCCGCCGAAACTCACGCCCATCAGACCAACACGGCTGGCATCCACATCTGCTCGGCTCTCAAGATAGTCGATAGCATAGCGTACCGGCACTTCGTAATCGGGGCGTAGTGGGTAGGTAAACTCCATCTCGCCCTGTCCAGGGCCATCAATAGCTAGCACAGCCATCCCACGGCGCAGCAAGTCATCACCATAGATGTGCATCTCTTCTTTGACCGAATCGAGGCCAGGAATAATGATTACAATCGGTGGCTTAGGGGTGTGCCAGGGCTTTCTGAGAACGCCAGACATCGTCGCACCGTTCTCGTAGGGGATAGCAACATGTTCACCTGAAAAATCGAAATAAGGTAATGCACGCTGATAATACGCGACAGTGTAGTCATGCGCGGCGCGTAACTCTTGTGGTTTGTGTACAAACAGGTACTTGCCGAAGTGATAGCAGATCGCCGCCTGAAAGTAGTGCTGCGCAGCCGAGACATACTTGCTCTGCGCCTCGGCCTGCTCACCTATCTGCGCATGCATAGCCCCGCACTCGGACCACACCTGACACCAATCATCCCAACGTTCGACACTATTGGTGACACGCTGAAAATCGTTATAGTCGATGCCATTGGCGATAAAGCGTGGTCCCCAGTTATCGATGGCGCTTTGTACCGATTCGTCTCTCGCCATTGAATTTTCCCTTTCTTACCCCGCATAGCACCCATGCCATGCCATGCCCATTGCTTGCCTACGAGGCATTGGAGAGTGCGCCCCCCAGATAGAGATGACCGATTTCAGGGTTGTTCAGAATATCCGTGTGTGACCCTTTCAGGCGTACCTGCCCGCTCTCTAACACCACACCATTATTGGAGATATTTAGTCCTGTACGAGCATTTTGCTCGACCAGCAGAATAGTACGGCCACTCTCTTGCATCGTTTTGATGGTCTCTACGACCTGCTTAAAGGTTTTGGGGTCCAGTCCCATCGATGGCTCGTCCAGGAGAATCAGACGTGGATCGAGCATCAGGCAGCGTGCAAACTCAACGAGACGCTGTTGACCACCGGAAAGGCTACCGGCTTTGTCACGTGCGCGAGTCTTCACAATCGGGAATAGTTCCGAGACTTCATGCATACGCCGCTCAACCAGAGCTTTATCGTTAATGGTATAGGCTCCTAAGCGCACGTTCTGTTCTACCGTCATATTGGGAAACAGGCTATGCACCTGGGGTACCTGCACGATGCCGAGCGCCAGAATCTGGCGCGGCGACAGGCCCAGCAGCGACTTGCCATCAAAGGTAATCGAACCCAGGCGTGGCTTTAAGAGACCGCTCAGCACCCGTAGCACGGTAGATTTTCCGGCTCCATTGGGGCCAATGATGCAGGTGGTTGTGTGCTGCTCCACCTCCAGGTCGATGCCTTTAAGGATATCGCCACCATCGTAACCCGCGTAGATATTTTGTATGTTTAGCAGCATTGCGTTAGTCTCCTAAATACGCTTCCAGCACCGCCGCATTGGCACGCACTTCCGCTGGTGTTCCTTCGGCGATCCTGATACCACGATGCATGACCATGACTTTACTACACAGGCTCATCACAAATTCCATGTTGTGTTCCACCACGAGAAAAGTGATGCCGCGCTGATTGAGCGTGCGGATACGCTCGGCCAGGTAGTTGACCATTGTGGGGTTAACGCCGCCTGCCGGTTCATCCAACAAAATCACCTTTGGCTCGGCAATCAAAATGCAGGCAAACTCCAACAACTTCTTTTGTCCAAAGGAAAGTATTCCGGCTGGATCATCCTTGAGCTTTGTCAAACCCACGAAATCTAGTAGCTCCAGCGCGTGCTGCTGCTCCTGCGACGAACTCCAACGACTGAGTAGACCCTTCAAGTCGTTGCGCTGCACAGCTACGTGCATATTTTCCATCACGGTCAGGCGTGGAAAGATGCGCGTCAACTGAAACGTGCGCCCAATACCTAAACGAAAGATTTTAGCCGGCGAGGCATTGGTAATATTCTGTTCATGAAAACTCACCTGCCCGCTATCGCTTCGTTCATAGCCCGTGACCACGTTAAACATAGTCGTCTTGCCTGAGCCATTTGGTCCGATCAGGCCGGTAATTGAGCCTTCATCCACACTGATCGAGCAGGTATCCAGGGCGCGAATACCGCCAAAGGCTTTGCTGACACCTTGTACTTCCAGAAAGCTCATAAGTTGATGCCCTCCTTCTTCTCGGTACCGGCAGAAGCATCCTCCGTAGATGTTGCCGAGGTAGCAAGGCGAACCTCTACTGGCCCTTGAGAACGAGTGCGGCGTATTTTGGTCCAGTAATCTCTGACAGTAGGAACGATGCCGCGTGGCATCAGGATGATGACGACCAGGAAAAGCACCCCGTAGATAATCAGGTAGTAGCCATTCTGGCCGTACTGGAGAGTGAAGTATTGCTGAGCCGTTTCCAAAATCAACGCGCCCAGAATAGGGCCAGACAGTGTACCCAGGCCACCCAGGAAAGCCATCAGCGCCATAGCGATGTCGAAGTTGGCATCAAAGGCGGAAGCTGGATAGATCGACCCAATAAAATAGCCCCAGATGGCTCCCGCCATGCCCACAATGACCGCCGAGATGATAAATGCAGCTAGTTTGGATGGGCCAGTTCTAACACCCAGTCCCATCGCGCGATCCTCATCGTCGCGGATAGCTAGCAGGCCGAGACCGAATTTAGAGTTACGAATCCACCAGGAGATGGCTATCGAGATCAGCAGCAGGAGCAAAGTTACATAATAGAACGGGATGTTGTAAAAGTTGCCTCCCCAAGCGAGCGGAATGGGAAAGCTGAGGCCGGTCGAACCATTGGTGATGCCTCTCAGGTTGTAAGCTAACAACTGCACAATAAAGAACATGGCAATCGTAATCACAATGAAGGTGTGTCGCCGCACGCGCAACGCGATCCAGCCGAATAAGGCGCTGACAGGAAGCACGATCAGACCAGCGACGGGAATAAACAGAAACGGCTCGTAGCCGCCGGGGATATGCCAAGCCTGGCACATAATTGCCAATGCATAAGCGCCAATACCGAAGAAGGCCGTATGGCCCAGCGCGACATAGCCGGTATAGCCAGAAATAATATTCCAGCCTGTGGCGATGGCCGCGAAGAGCAACGCAAAGATTGCAATAGTTGTAACTGTCGGATTGGAAAACAGCAGAGGAAACACGATAACTATTGCCAGCAAGAGCAATAACCAGACCGTTTTGAAGATTCTCATTGCTTTCTTCCTTCCGCCTGCCCAAGCAATCCCTGGGGGCGAACGATCAGAATAATGACCAGCAAGATAAAGAAGACGGTACTGGCCCAAACCGGAGACCAGACAACCGAGGTGACATCTTCAATGACCAGCATGCCCAGCGAGGCAATCAATGCACCGGATAGGCTACCCATGCCACCAAAGATAATGATGGCAAGCAGGCGTGAGATAAGATCATAAGAACTACCGGCATTAAAGGCATTCGTCGCGCCAAAAGCCATACCTCCGGCGGCGGCCAGTGCGATACCAATGCCAAAAGTAATCGTTGAGACGTGATTGACATCAATGCCGATCAGTTCCGCCGCCACACGGTTCTGCATAGTAGCACGCAAGCTATAACCGAACTTGGTTCTATAGAGCAACAGGTAAAGAGCGCCTAGCAGCACGGCAGCCAGCAAGAAACCGAACACATAAATGTAAGAGAGATAGAAACCACCAATGTTAAATGATGCAGTCACATACCAGGCTTGCAATTGAACATAATTGGCTGAGAAAATCAGATTGAGTATCCCTTCGATGATGAGTGCCACGCCGTATGTCACCAGAATAGACAGCATGGTACGATCTCCCTTGACCGGACGAATAAAGAATATCTCAATTACTATGCCAACAATGAACAAGGCAGGCATGGTAATCAACAGGCCCAGGAACAGGTCGATATGCAAGTTTTTTTCAAGCACGTAACTGAGATATGCTCCCAAGATCACCAATGCCCCCTGTCCGACATTGATAATTTCCATCACGCCGAACAGCAGTGTCAGCCCAGATGACATCAAGGCGTACACTCCCCCGGTTAATAGCCCGGTCACGATGGCTTCAAGAATGAGTTTCACGGTCGGCCCTCCTCTGCCAAAGTATAAAAAAATAATCCGTGAATGTGTAGTAGGGGTATGATGAATCACACCCTGCAATCCCATCGGGGGGCGCACAGGGGTGTGATGAATCACGCCCCTACTACATGGTTTTCCGTCAATATGCCGTATTAGGGCCAGGCAGGCTTGGGATATTCAGGAGTATTCGTCGCAAGGTTAGGTGGATAAACCGAAACCAACGCTCCCTTTTGCCACTGGAAGAGATAGCCTGTCGCAAGCGTGTTCTGTCCAGTGCTATCGAATTTTACGGGTCCCTGAACTGTCTGGAAGGTAGCACCTGAATGCAGTTCAGCAATCAACTTGGCATTATTAATGCTGTTGGCTTTGGTTGCCGCCTGCTGAATAGTCTGTCCAACCGAGAAAGCCTCAGCAACATCAGAGCTGATGGAACTGGCAGTCCCACCATACTGCGCCAGAAAGTCCTTCACCATTTGCGCATTCTGGAACGTATTGATCGAGGGATACCAGCCACCATTTGGCACAAAGACGCCTTCCGCGACATTTGCACCACCAATGGCCGTTGTAAACTGCGCCCCCTGATCCGGCCCTGCCGTTGCAATAAGGGCTTTGGGATTATAGTGCTGCTGCTGGAATGCCCGAATATAAGCGGTGATATCAGGCAACAGTGTACCAGTCACCACTATCTGCGCACCAGAGTTAATCATCTTCTGCGCGATTGGTGTGTAGTCAGTCGTCTCCGCAGGATAAACCTGATAAGAAACGGTTTTGACACCCGCTAGCTCTAGATAATGACGCGCTGTATCAACCTGAGGCTGCGTAAATGGATCATCCTGGGTTGCATATGCCGCCGTTGTAGGACGCTCTGAGGCGGGCAAGGACTGAATATACTGCGCGAAACTCACGAGCAGATTTGCTACTGGGGCCGAAACGTCGAACAGGTTGTGCAAGCCCTGCGTAAAAACTGAAGGTCCACCGCCAGCACCTTCGGGAAACGCATAGCCATAGCGGTTTGCTATGACCGAAGCCGGCTTTGTCAGCAGCGAGGAAAAAGGCCCAAATACGAGGTCGCAATGATCGACCGTGATCAGTTTCTGATAGTTGGTCACGACCTGCGACGTGCTGCTCGCGTCCGAGAGAATGTCCAACTGGACTGGCCGTCCGAGAATACCGCCATTTTTGTTGACGGTAGCGGCCCATAATTTATACCCCTGCTCAAAAGCCTGACCGTCAGCAGAGAAATCGCCAGATAGCGAGAGTGAAATGCCAATCTTGATCGGCGTTTTCGTTTGGGTAGTGCTACTAGTAGTACTACTAGTACTACCACCACAGGCACTAAGTGCTACCAGGGCAATGAGCATTACCCCTAAGCAATGTAGGGCTTTTCCATGCCACCGTGTGTTGTGTCCGCTCATAAATTGCCTCCTAAAATTATTGTGGGAAACCCGAAGACCTTCGTACTTGCATTGAAAGTACCGGTACGATGCCAAAAAACGCTTCCCTCCTTTCAGATAATACAGGTAACAGTTAAACTTATCAATATACAATCAGCCAGCCAGTCAAACTTAGCTAAAAAGTGCTAGTGGCTCTTCTATGAAGGTTGCCAGACTGGCCAGGAATTGGGCGGCGCGTGCGCCATCAACGACACGATGATCACAAGATAGCGTCAGAACCATGACTGGTTGCACTTCAGGCCGACCATTCACCGGTATCACACGTTCCGCAATGCGCCCTACCGCCAGGATGGCTGCCTGTGGTGCATTGATAATAGCACTGAAAGCATCGATGCCGTACATCCCTAAATTACTGATCGTGAATGTGCCATCAGCTATATCTTCAAGGCGTATCTTGCCCGATTGAGCGCGTGCAACAATATCTTTGCGGCGCTGCGCAATCTCACTAAGCGAAACTGCATCAGCATGATGAATAACCGGTACAATCAGGCCATCATCGGTTGCGACTGCGATACCAACATTGACGGCATCATGCAGAAGTAATGCACCATTATTCCATGAAGCATTGAGGCGCGGATGAGCGCGTAATGCACCTGCTACAAGCTTGACGAGCAGATCAGTATATGTGACCGTCACGACTGAGTGCTTCTGCACATAGTCACGCCAAGCGATCAGGCGCTGGGCGTTCACTTCGCGTACCAGGGCAAAATGCGGAATGTTCGTCCAACTTTGCGTTGTGCGTTCCGCCATGATGCGCCAGATGTTGCTGACCTCCAACGGACGCGATACATCGGTCCCTACGGTATCCGTTGGCGTCTTTGCCGATAGCACATCGGTAGCCAGAATTGCGCCATTCGGGCCTGTGCCGGTGAGTGTGGATAGCTCTAGCCCTTGCTCACGCGCCAGCCGACGCGCTTTGGGTGAGGCCATCAGCAGACGCGGGCCGTTGGATGTTCCAGATACAGGCTCAGTAGGGATGGATGCTCCATTGTGCTGTGTCGTCATCGTCTCCTGTGTTTGCAGGTATGTTAGCACATCAGCCTTCTGAATGCGTTTGCCCGTTGGCGTGACCTGACTGAGATCCAGGTTATGCTCGGCAGCAATGCGCGAAGCCAGCGGACTGGCCTTCTGCCCCTCCTTCTGTAGGGACCGATTCATCGCGTCCATCCGATTGATCGCGTCCGCCTCCGAGCGTATCTCGGCGATAGCATGTCCAACCGGAACCTCGTCGTCGGCAGCAGCCGTCACAGCACTCAACAGGCCGGAGGCGGGAGCTTCCAGCTCGACCGTGGCTTTATCGGTCTCGACCTCTACCAGAGGTTCGCCTTTTGTGACCTGCTCCCCCTCGGCTTTCAGCCAGCGCACTATTTTTCCGGTTTCCTGCGCCATACCGAGCGCAGGCAAGATGACTGGGGTCGCCATTATTGGCCTCCTGGCACTGCTTTCTGGTTCTGCGTGTTCAGGTTCGATTGCGTCTCGCGTATCAACGGCAAGGGGCCAGTAGCGGTGTAATAATGTGCGCCCGCGATCAGCAATTGCTCGGCGGGGAAGCGCGTAATTACCTCGCAACCATCCTTCGTTACAACCAGTTGCTCCTCGATACGGGCCGCCGTCCAGCCATCGCTGGCGGGCCAGAAGGTTTCCAGAGCGAAGACCATGCCCTCCTCGATCACCTCTGGATAGTCGAGCGAAACTAAGCGGCTGAAAATCGGCTTCTCCCAGATGGAGAGTCCCACACCATGCCCATATTGCAGGGCGAAGGCAGCCTCCTCGTTGGGAAAACCAAATTCTTGCGCTTTGGGCCACAGCTTCACAATATCGGCGGTCGTCACACCGGGCTTGATGGCATTGACTGCCGTGTCAAGAATATCGCGGCAACGTTTGTAGGCATCTACCATCGACTGTGAGGCACTGCCAATGGCAAAGGTGCGATAGTAGCAGGTGCGATAACCGTTGTAGCTATGCAAAATATCAAAATAGGCGGGGTCGCCGGGACGCAAGGCACGATCACTGAACACATGTGGGTGCGGGCTACAGCGTTCGCCGGAGATGGCATTGACACCCTCAACATGCTCTGACCCCAGGTCGTATAGCACTTTGCTCACCAGACCCACGCACTCATTCTCGCGGATACCGGGTTTCATGGCGCGATAGAGTTCGTCATAGGCGGCATCGACCATCATACAGGCAGTCGTGAGCAGCGTGATCTCGTCTTGCGTCTTGATGAGACGCGCCTGCTGCATGAGTTGTTGCCCATCAACGACCTTGATGCCCTCGGCCTGCAAAGCGAAGAGAACGGGTAGCTCAATCTCATCCACGCCAAGCGGCTCATGCAACAGACCACGCTCCTCCAGTTCGATGCGAATCTTACGAGCGACATCTTCCGCACGCCCCGCCGCCGGTAGCATCGCGCCGCGCTGTGTCGAGATACCAGCACGCGAACGCTCACCTAGCCAGGGCGCATACAACTGATGATGACGAGCGGCAGAACCGAAGTCCCACATAATCGGTTCATCATCCCGCGCCAAGAGCGTGAAACGCGCCAGCTTGTCCATCGCCCAGGTGCCGATATGCGTCGCGGTGATATAGCGAATATTGCTCATGTCGAAGCACAGCAGAGCGCCGATCTCCGATTCTTTTAAGAGTTTCTTGATACGTGCCAGACGCGCGGTACGGAGCCGTTCAACGTTGACGCGCTCCTCCCAATCTACCGTCATCAAACCATATGTTTTGAGTGCCATCGTATCACCCTTTCAATCTTTTCAATCTTTTTAGTTTCGCCCACACAGTGTCTTCGCAGCCTCGACGACAGACGCGGGAGTGGGAACAGTTAAATCCTCTAAAGCCGGTGAGAACGGAATGGGTACATCCATTGCGCCCATGCGTTTAACAGGAGCATCCAGGTAATAAAAGGCTCCCTCGGCGATCAGAGCGGCGATTTCAGCCGTTACGCCATAGCGTTCGTAGCCCTCGTCGATGACGATAGCGCGGCTGGTCTTTTTCGCTGACTCGATGATGGCATGCTTGTCTAAGGGATAGGTCGTGCGCGGGTCAATTACCTCGACGCTGATGCCCAGGGTTTGCAATTGTTCCGCCGCCGCCAGGGCAATCTGCACCATGCTACTGGTGGCAACAATCGTGATATCGCTACCAGCACGTTTGATGTCGGCCACGCCAAAGGGAATAGTATAGTCACCATCAGGCACCAGCCCTTTGAGCTGATACATCATCTTATCTTCAAAGAAGACGACCGGATTCTCATCACGGATGGCTGTCTTGAGTAGTCCCTTTGCATCGGCGGGCGTTGAGGGTAGCACTACCTTGAGGCCGGGAATATGACTGACCCAGGCATGCAGACTCTGACTATGCTGCGCGGCTGTACGGCGTGTCGCGCCTAGCGTTGTGCGAATGACCAGAGGCACCTTGAGCTTACCGCCGGACATATAATGTACTTTGGCCGCCTGATTAACAATCTGATCCATCGCCAGGCCGATGAAATCGCCAAACATGATGTCAATAATTGGGCGCATGCCGGTCATCGCACCACCCACGCCTAGACCAGCAATACCAGCCTCTGAGATTGGTGAATCAATCACGCGCGTGGTGCCAAACTCTTCGACCAGGCCCGACAGCACCTTGAAAGGTGTGCCAGCTTCAGCCACGTCCTCGCCCATAATAAATACTCGTGGGTCGCGGCGCATCTCCTCTGCCAAAGCCTCGCGGATGGCTTGACCAAGCGTGATCTCGCGCATGCCCGTCGTGTTCTGCGATTTCGTGGCGGAAATATCAAGCGTAGACATGTTTATCAACCTCATCTGGCTCTGGGAACGGCGCGTTCAATGCGAACTCCAGCCCTGACGCGATAACTGAGCGCACTCGCTGCTCTATGCTGGCAAGAGTAGCGGTATCAGCCATTTGCTGCTCGCTGAGCCAGTCCAACAATATTTTTAAGGGGTCGCGTTGCGTCATCCAAAACTCTTCTTCCGCCTTCGAGCGATAGTAGGTGCGTTGAATGTCGCCCACATGATGCCCCCGATAGCGATAGGTGTTGCAAAGCAAGAAAGATGGCCCCTCGCCACGTCTGGCTCGCTCAACCATACCCTGTGTCGCGGCATAGACAGCCCGTACATCCTGCCCATCGACCTCTTCGGTCGGAATACCGAAAGCTTTAGGGCGTGCCGCCATCTCACCAGCAGTGGTTTCAGCATTGTGAGTATATTCATTGTAAAGATTATTCTCACACACATAAATAATGGGGAATTTCCAGAGCGAGGCCATATTCATTGTCTCGTAAAGGACGCCTTGGCCGAGCGCACCATCACCAAAGAAACAGACCGCGACCTGCTCGGAACCGCGCATCTTAATCGACATCGCGGCTCCCGTGGCGATACCGGCACTGCCACCGACAATCGCGTTCGCGCCCAGATTGCCCGTGTCCTGATCGGCAATGTGCATCGAACCGCCCTTGCCACGGCAATAACCAGCAGCTTTGCCCAGCAGTTCCGCGAACATACGATCAACAGAGGCTCCCTTTGCCAAACAGTGACCATGACCACGATGCGTACTGGTGATGTAATCATCGCGCCGCAAAGCCGCGCAAACCCCAACAGCTACAGCCTCTTCTCCGATATACAGATGAGCCAGACCAGGCATTCTAGCTGTGGTATAGAGATCGTTGACCTGCTCTTCAAAAATACGAATGGTCAACATTTGCTCATATAACTGCAACCAGCGTTGCCCCGTGACTACCTCTTGTTCATGCATTTGTACCATGATTGGCTCCCATTTCCACCGCATTGCACAGACGCGATCAATCGGTCCCTACATTCCGATGAATTGTACCGTGTGTTAGTTTTCCAGACCGGCCATACGCGCTACCACCTGGAACATAATGGCAAAGTCCTCGTGTGCCAGACCCATTGCGCGTGCGGCGGTCAGAATCTCGTTGGCAAGGGCGACCGAGGGTAAGGGAACATCAAGTTCCCGGCCCATCTCCATTGCCAACAAGAGATCCTTTTGCATCATATTGACATTGAACCATGCTTCATCAGGCATACCGAGGATGAAGGGGCCGCGATATTTCAAAGCAGGCGAGGCCAAGACACTGTTCATCCACACTTCCAGCGCCGTCTCGCGTGGAATACCGCCTTTTTCAGCCAGCAAAAGTCCTTCACTCAAGGCCAGAAATTGCACGGGCAGACTCAGATTAACAGCAATCTTCATCAGGACCGCTTGACCATTTGCACCGACATAATTAACTTTTGGCCCAATATCTAACAAAATAGCTTTGACTTGCTCGAATGTCTGCTTATCACCACCGGCCATCAGCGACAGGTTGCCCTGTTCTAGTGTGATGACGCTACCAGAGACGGGAACATCAAGCATGTGTGCGCCCTGGGTCGCCACTTTCTCGGCCAGGTTACGACTATAGGAAGGATTGACGGTACTCATATCAATGTAGATTTTGCCCGCTCCCAAACCTGCCAGCACACCCTCTTGACCGTCTGTCACTGCATGCAGAGCGGTGGTATTTGTGACCATTGTGAAAGTCACATCTGCTGCCTCAGCGACGGCACGCGGAGTTTCGCCCCAGAGCATACCGGCGTCAAGGAGCCACTGGCTCTTCGCTTTGGTGCGATTATAGCCAGTCACCGTATGCCCGGCATCCAGCAACCGTTTCACGACCCGGCTGCCCATTGCCCCCAGGCCAATGAATCCGATTTTCGCCATAGAGTCTCCTGTCTTTTCCACGGACAGCTCTGCCTGGCAGCGCCGCCCGGCTTCGTATGAGTCCTTTTAAGAATTTTTCTCTAACGCCCGCGCCATATCTTCACGCACCTGACGCAGATGTGATTGCATGGCCTGACGGGCCGCGACCGCATCATGGCAGATAATCGCATCCAGCAACATTTTGTGATGCACCTGCCCACGCGCTGGCCCACCATTGACCGAAAAAATATGTTTGCGCTGCTCACTGAGCAGGCTAACGATGGAATCCACCAACCAGAGAATAATTTCATTATGCGTCGCCATCGCTAATGCCTGATGGAAAGCGTTATCCGCCATAATAAAGGCATCAGTGTCGTTCAGATGTACATCCATGAGAGCAACACACTTGCGTAAAACCTCTATCTGCTCTTCCGTAGCCCTGATAGCCGCAAGGGCCGCGATTTCAGGTTCAAGAATTTCACGCACTTCGACCAGATTATCTGAACGATTCGCCAGTCCAAACTGCATCATCAGTTCTAGCGAGTTGCGTACCGCGCGTGAAGTGCCATCAATCACAATCGTGCCACGCCCTGGACGCATATCTATCAAGCCTTTTTGGGCCAGCGATTTCATCGCTTCACGCACCGCCGTTCGACTGACGCGAAATTGCTCTGCCAATTCTCTCTCGGTCGGCAAACGGTCTCCATTGCGCAACTCGCCACTGAGAATACGCTTCTCTATTTGTTCGGCAATCTGCTCAAAGACCCGATTTGTTTGCACCGGCGTATACATGTTATCCAATGGATGCCCTTTGTTTTATCAATTGGTATGATAATATGATAAAATGATCATGCTGCAAAGGTAACATATTTTTTGCTGAGTGTCAATTGTTGAGGAGACCAAAATCGTGAGTGAACGTACAATTTCCGCCAGTTCAGAACGTCGTCGGGAAGATATTGGTTTAATTACGGGCCAGCGTCACTATGTTGATGACCTGAAAGCATTGGAGGGACGCCCAGCCGTGGCCTATATGGCGGTTGTGCGCAGTCCCTATGCTCATGCCTACATCAAGCATATTAACCTGGAAGAGGCGCGTCAGTTGCCAGGAGTAATTGGCGCTTTCGCGGGCGACGAACTGGTACAATCCATGTCTACACTCGAAGCGGTATCGGTCGGCAACCTCAAGAATCCACAACGCAAGCCACTCGCCGTTGGCAAGGTACGCTATATGGGCGACCCTGTAGCTGTCGTTCTCGCTGAAGATCGCTACATCGCGCAGGATGCGCGTGATCTGGTTGATGTCGATTACGAGCCGCTAACGGCAGCCAGTGACCCAGAAGCTGCGTTGGCCTCTGATGCGCCACTGCTTTACGAAGAGTTCGGCACCAATCAGGCATTCCAGTCACACGTGGGCGGAGGCGATATTGAGGCAGCTTTTGCGCAAGCCGAGCATATCACACGCCTGCGTCTCGTCAACCAGCGCCTGGCTCCCAGTTCTATCGAACCCCGCGGCTGCCTGTTTGAT
>JAJZEJ010000369.1 GCA_021828635.1 Chloroflexota bacterium | reverse complement strand
TACCCGTCTTGCCGCTCACACTCGTATAGGGTAGGGGCGATGCCTTGCGCTCGCCCTGCCCCTAGCTGGCCCGCTCGCTATTACCCATGTTCGTTGCTACCCGCTTATGTTCACTGCTGCCTAGTGTACCGCATTGTTGAGTCAATAGCAATACGGGTGAGGATGTTAGGATGTATCAAAGCGACGATAGTGAGAAGCAAAAGAAAAAATACATCATTCGTTATCGACAGTCTGGGGTGGGTCAAGTTGCAGGCCCATGATATAGGCATCGATGAATTGCCCGTGAAGATAAAACTCGCGGGTGTGGCGGCCCTCGCGGACGAAGCCGTACTTCTCGTAGAGGTGGATAGCGGGGAGATTATCGACGCGCACACGCAGGTTGATCTTGCGAATCGTGCCGGTCTGCTTGGCCCACGCGATCAGATAGGCCAGCATATGGCTCCCAATGCCGAGGTTCCAATACTTGCGCAAAACCGTCGTACCAAATTCACCGGCATGTTGGATGCGGAGACGCTTGCCCGTGCTAAAAGACAACGTTCCGGCGATTTCCCCTGCGCTCTCAGCAATGAGATAAAGATTGGTTGGTGCGAGTGCGCTTTGTTGGAGGAAGGTTCGTTCCTCTTCCACGCTCATCGCAAACTCACCTGGACCAAAGGTGATATTCTCACTTTCGCCGGATACCTGCTCCAAATAAGCCAGTAACGCTTCGGCATCCTCTGGCTTAGCAGATCGCAAGGTAAGTTGAAGGTTGTTTTTCAAGTTCAAATACTGTAGCACTTCTATACCCTCGTTATCTAGCATATCCTCTTTCTTCTCCTAGTATGATGTCTATGTGTTGCATATTAATTGCAGTTCATACCTTATTTGAATGCTGAGTCTTAGTATACACCCCAAGCTCAGATAATGCTAGAGGGAAAGAGCGGTGAAAAGCGATTGCATGAAGGTCTAAGACTGTTCTTTAAGTTCTTGTATGCTTGCCTTTTGTGCATTATACTAATTCTCATCCGGTTGGTGCCGTTCCTAATTTCACATTGCGACGGTGGGGTGCATTTGGGTACAAAGAGGTGCTATTATGTCGGTCTCTCTTCGTCATGTGAGCGTGCATCAATAAGCATCCCAGGGATTGCCTGCAAACTGGGCTAGGAAACATAAAGGAGAAGCGCATGAACCCTGCACTGAAGAAACTTGGTTTTGGCGAACAAGATCGCGTCGTCATCATTCATACCGACGACATCGGGATGTGCCAGTCCACTCTCCCCGCTTACGAAAACTTGCTTGCCTTTGGTCTGATTTCCTCGGCTTCGACGATGGTGCCATGTTCCTGGTTCCCCGCCGTGGCGCACTTTTGCCGTGAACATGCCGAGGTAGATATGGGTGTGCATCTCACGCTTAACTCAGAGTGGCAGACCTATCGCTGGGGGCCGATTTCTACACGTGATCGAGCGTCTGGCCTGCTTGATGAGCAAGGGTATTTTTTCTCAGATCCCAGGGAAACAGCCCAGCGAGCTGATCCCGATGTTGTCGCCACAGAATTAAAGGCGCAATTGGATCGGGCGCTGGCATCGGGTATTGATGTGACGCATATAGACTCTCACATGCTTACGGCAACGCTGCCGCCCTTCTTGCAACCCTATATTGATCTTGCTCTTCTCTATCGCCTGCCGCTTGCCCTCCTAAGAGCCTCTTCCGCTTCCTTAGTGCATTTTGGCCTCGGTAGCGACCGGCAAGAACGCTATGTGCAAAGAACGAGCGAGTTGGAAGAGCGTGGCATCCCGTTGTTCGATGCAGTTACGGTTCTGCCACTGGATGGTACCACCAATCATATTGCCAGGACAAAAGCCGTGGTAGACACACTGCGCCCTGGTCTCACCTACATGGTGTTGCATCCGGCGGTAGATACGCCGGAATTAAGAGCCTGCGCACCCGATTGGCCGTCGCGGGTAGCCAATTACGAGGCGTTGTTAAGCTCGGAGGTGCGTGATTATCTGCGACAGGCGGGTATACAGGTCATCGGCTACCGACCATTACGCGACCTGATACGCAAGCTCTAGTACTCCAGTGTTACTTCTGCTTAGCATATGTTTCCTTCGGCGTTCATTGGAACGTTTTCATCGGTCTATTACTTCCCTTGACCTGGAGTACACTCTAGGGTGTATGCTTTTGTCAGGTATCAATAGTCAGGAGGTTTAGCAGATACTGGCACGCCTGGATACAAAAATTGCCCGCTTCCACTCTGTTGAACTCGTGCAGGAGCAAGATACAGAAAAGGTGGGAGCAAGGCTCTAGCGTCTCTTTGAAAAGGTTAGATTTCAACAGTTATAAAAGTAGAAAGAGCATAAAAGAGTATGACATCGCACTCCGATGCAAAAACACTTCCTGGTGGCACGTTCAGCATGGCTAAAAATCTGACGGTCACTCGTATGGGGTATGGTGCAATGCAGTTGGCTGGCCCGCATGTGTTCGGCCCACCCGCCGACCGCGCCGTTGCCGTGGCCGTATTGCGTGAGGTGATAGAGCTAGGTATCACACACATTGATACCAGCGACTTCTACGGCCCATATGTCACCAACCAGATTATCAAAGAAGCCTTACATCCCTATCCCAACTCGTTACACCTCGTTACGAAGGTCGGTTCGTTGCGAGATGACAAGGGCGGTTGGCCCCAGGCGCTCGCTCCCCAGCAGTTGCGCCAGGCCGTATATGACAATCTAGACCATCTTGGCCTCGACGCACTCGACGTTGTTAATCTGCGTGTCGGCGGGTTCAATAGTCCTACTCCTGGCTCGATAGCCAAACCGTTCACCGTTCTCGCGCAGTTGCAGCAGGAGGGACTGATTAAACATCTTGGTCTTAGTACCGTTTCTGCTGAGCAGATTGCCGAGGCACAGTCTATCGCGCCAGTTGTGTGTGTGCAGAACTTTTACAATCTCGCCCACAGGGTTGACGACGACCTGATCGATGCTCTTGCGGCGCAGGGCATTGCTTACGTACCTTACTTCCCGCTCGGTGGCTTCTCCCCACTGCAATCCAGCACACTAACGTCAGTTGCTACCCGTCTTGCCACCACACCGATGGCCGTTGCGCTGGCGTGGTTGCTCCAACGCTCACCAAATATCCTGCTTATCCCAGGAACCTCATCGGTCGCGCATCTGCATGAAAATGTTGCCGGTGCAGCGTTGACTCTTTCCAGGGATGACCTGGCCGAGCTGAACAGCATTGCTGCATGAGGTGCTGCTAGTAACTTGGGTCAAATCAGCGCAGAACCTGGGGAAACCACGTCCAGTCGGCTCTTTTCCATCACACTGATTCGACCCGCCCGCCTGGGCATTACCTCTTGTTCATGAAGTAGTGATCCTGGTCGAGATCCGCCAGGAGCGTGGGTTGCACGGGATGCCAGTCCAGCCGTTGTTGGGTCAGCGTACTCGATGTTGGGCAGTCCAATGAGAAGAAGTGTCCGATCCACCCGAAATGATCGCTAGTTTCCTCGATAGGCAGAGTGACAACCGGCACGTTGAGGTGATGACCGATGACGCTTGCGATATCGCGTACTGGCACGCCCTCGTCAGTGACCGCGTGTAGCACTGATCCCGCCGAAGCCTTCTCTAGCGCCAAGCGGAAGAGATGTGCCGCATCAAGTCGATGCACAGAAGGCCAGCGGTTCAAGCCCTCGCCTGGGTACGCCGACACGCCCTTTGTGCGAGCAACGTCGATGAGAGCCGGAACAAAACCGTGGTCACTCTCACCATGTACCGACAGTGG
>JAJZEJ010000021.1 GCA_021828635.1 Chloroflexota bacterium | reverse complement strand
CAATGTCAGTGCCAGACCACAGCCCAGACCCAGAATGATGCCAATTATGCCTCCTGCAATACTCAGTAGCAGTGCCTCTAGCAAGAACTGGTTGCGAATATCGCGCCGACGCGCTCCAAGCGCCATGCGAATGCCAATCTCACGTGTGCGCTCTGTCACCGAGACCAGCATAATGTTCATGATGCCGATGCCACCTACCGCCAGCGAGATGGCTGCAATACCAATCAACAAGACTGTCAATACGGCTGAATTCTCTTGCGCAGTCTGGATAAGCTGATTGACATTCAGTATCTGGAAATCGTTTGGTGGGTCACTAGCCGCCAGTCGTGCAGCGCGGGTTGCTGATGAAACACCACCAGCGCCTCCTGCTCCGCCACCAAAGTTTCCTCCTCTCGCGCCGCCGCCAGCACCACCAGCGCCTCCTGCTCCTCCAAAGCCGCCGCGACCGGCTCCGCCTGCTGCTCTGCCAGCACCTCGGCCTCCGCCAGCACCGGGGAAAGTCAAACGCGGAGTCGTTGCACCGGTCTGTTGAACAGTCGAAGGATCAGGGCCAGGAAGATTATGACGTTGTCGGAGTAACGTGACAATAGCCTGCTCTGTCGTATTCACATTGCTAAGACTATCAACTTGTACCTGTATCTGATTAACATAAGTTTGCGGGTTTAGGCGCTCATTGGCCGCACTATATGGTACAAAAGCGACATCATCAGCATTCGCTGCGCCTTGCGCTCCTTTGGTCTGTAACACACCAACAACTTTGAAGAGTTGATCGCCCACACGGATTGTCTGCCCGATGGGATCAACAGTACTCGTGGGAAAGAGATTCTGATACACCGTCTGCCCCAGAACTATCACCGGTGATGCCATCTGTTCATCCTGCTCGCTAACCCAGGAACCTTCAGCAAGCTGCCAGTTTTGGATGGACTGATAGGCAGGATAAACGCCACTCACTCTGGTATTCCAGTTTAGATCGCCGAAAACCAACTGCTTAGATGTACTCAATACAGGACTAACATTGACCACATGTGGAACTTGTGTCAGTGCATCAGCATCAGCCTGTGTCAGCGTTTGACTCGACCCGGCAGCAGTACGCGCCCCACTAGCAGAAGTTGTACCAGGAGAGATCGTCAGTACATTCGTTCCCAGGCTGGCAAAACGATTGCTCACACTTTGATTGACACCTTGTGTGAGCGTTACGACAGCAATAACAGCAGATACACCGATAATAACACCAAGCATAGTGAGAAAAGATCGTACCCTATTAGCTCCTAAAGCGTCGAATGCACTCTGAAAAATAGCGCCGCTATTGACCACGCCACCACTATTAGAGTACGGCTGTACTGCCAATGGCATAGCCGCAGGCTTCGTCTGCGCCGTTGCGGGAGTCTCTGTTCTGGTTGCCATTACATACCCCCTTACAATGATTTTGAATAGTCAGCCTATAAAAATACCCCTTGATAGTTCTCATAGTAGCAGACAAAGTGCAAAAAAATGTTAAGAAGTTATGAAGTTTCCTTGACAATTTGCTAAAAATTTCTCAGATCATCCAGGTTAAGAATGTTTTGTACCATCTGGCATAGTCGCACCAGAAAGTGACTTTGCTTGTGTGAAGGATGTATTTCCCAGGTTGAAAGCATCTTTCATATATATCCTTGCCATATTCGCGCCACTCAGAATAATATTGTGCAACTCACTGCCGTACAAATTGGCACCGGTCAGATTAGCGCCGGTTACATTAACATAGCTCAATGTCGCATAGCTCAGATTGACACCGCGCAGGTCGGCATCAGTTAAGTCCGCACCGGTCAGATCGGTATCGCGTAAATCAAGGGAAGCCAGATGCGCTCCCCGCAAATCAGCGTTAGCCATACTAATACTATGGTAATCATTATTAATCAGCCGTGTTTGATAGAGAAAGCGCATGAGTATCCCTTTATGATTGGCATCGAGTTCTCTGAGAACTATCTGCGTCTGCGCCTCTGCGTCTACCGTCGCTGGAGCCATCGTTGAAGCAGTCAGTAACTTATCGCTCACCATCAGATCAGAAATGGTGTTCATATAGTTCATTAAGAGCGTTTCTTGATCGCGCGTATGCGCGGTCAGGAGTGTGGTAGTATGTTGCTGCTGCACACTTTGTCGTTCTAAATCGTCTTGCCGCACAAGTGACCATAGAATACCAGCCAACAAGACGATAATGAGTACAGGAAATACTATCCAAAGGTTGCTGTTCCTTAAAATTTTTCTGTTTTGCTTCTCATTCATATATATCTCCATAATAGTTAAGGTAATCTAATATATTCAATGGTCTCTTAATATATCATAACACTTATGCATTAGTGGTAACACATATAAGTTGAGTTTCTATCATATTTTTAGAACACGCGATTACGCCAGCAGGTTGTGCTGGCGCAACGCGCCGCTATCACTCAGGCGGCAACACCTTTAGCATAAGTCAGATTCATTCCTGCACAGGTGTAGAGAGAACCGTGTCGTAGAACAATAACTCGAACTCGTGGCTCAAGCGCACGGCCCGTGTGATGCGTTGGCGCTGTTCAAACATAGCATAGCGGGCCAATAGCATCTCATCCACAGGTGTAATCTTCTCGCCAATAGTATCGTGCGCAGAAAAGAATTCTATCTGTTGCGCACTCAAGCCATAGTTACGCATTAAGGCTGGTCCAACGCGCAAACAAATCTGCACGAAAATATCCTCACTGGCACTCACCGCGGCTAGCTTCTCTTCCGGCCCACCATAGGCCAGTATCCAGTAGAAAAAGTTCGTGAGGGCCATACAACCAGCTAACGGCTCTACTGCATCAAAATCTTCTCGTGTCAGTCCTAGCGCCTCACCAAAGCGTAACAAAAGTTGATAGCCACCAACTTTCGGCATCAATTTACGTAGCAACAGCTCCTGCACATCCAAATCAGGCGCTGCCGCAACTGCCAACGCATCCAGGCGATATGCCTCGCGTACAAGCCACCAATCCTGTAACGCAAATAGACGCAAATGTGCAACCTCTAACGTACCATCTTCGATACGCTGCCAAAGTGGATGATAGAGCAGATGCTGCCGTAACACCGTTACATCTTCCGTCAAAATACCGTCGGCGAAACCCACGTATACACTCCTTCTTTACGATCTACTCATTAATGGTTTCAGAGCCGGATAGAGCGCCTGATAGGTCTCATACGTCTGCTGATAAATTTCCGATGTGGCAGCTTGCGGTGTGGTACGTTCAACAATCCGCACGGTTTGAGCGCACGCTTCCTGCACAGAGCTATAGACGCCACTGGCAACACCGGCCAGTAGAGCCGCACCAAAGGCCGGTCCCTCAGTGGCATTCGTCGTGACCAGCTCAACACCTAGAATATCGGCGATTATCTGCCGCCAGAGTCGGCTACTAGCGCCGCCGCCCGTCGCTCGCACCTGCTCAAGCGGCAGCCCTTGCTCCTGAATGATGCGCATGCAGTCTTTGAGGCTAAAGGCCACGCCCTCTAACACCGAGCGAATGAGATAGCGTCGATCATGGCTGGCCGTTAGGCCAATCCAACCGCCTCGTGCGTAGGGGTCTAGATGTGGTGTGCGTTCGCCTTGTAAATAGGGCAAGAAGATCAGCCCCTCGCAGCCTGCTGGCACACTGGCGGCTTCTCTTGAGAGTATTTCATAAGCATCCTCGCCCGTCCAGCGTTCCAGCGCACGCTCTGGCAGGCCAATATTATCACGCACCCAGCGCAGCGAGAGACCCGCACCCTGCGTCACG
>JAJZEJ010000629.1 GCA_021828635.1 Chloroflexota bacterium | reverse complement strand
AGACATAGTACGTTTGTCTAAATATCAATGATTTTAATGGCATCATTAAAATCAAATCTGTTACCCTTCTAGGCGTTTATACTATACTTGCTTTTTCACCAGCCGTCCACGGTTTCGCTTTCACTTCAATATTGACAACTTTCGTTCGTGACCAATCGGCCCTTCCGCCTAAGAAATAGAATCGTGTCGCACGAGGGTTATAGATAGAGTGGGGTATTTTTTATCTGGCTGAAAGGTATGATGCATTGGACAAACCGCTTACCGAGACTGAACCAACGACGATGAGCGAGGAGACACAGCAGGGACAGCAAAGACAGGCCGCGATCTCGCAACGGCTGGTACTGATTATGGCGATTGCGTGCGCCGTGAGCGTGGCAAACCTGTATTATATTCAACCCTTGCTCGCCTTGATGGGGCATGATTTCGCTGCCTCCGCCGGACAGATCGGCATTATTGCGACCGTTATCCAGGTCAGTTACGCCATTGGCTTGCTGCTGATTGTGCCGCTTGGCGATTACTATAATCAGCGTTCACTGATTATTTGTATGCTGCTTGTCGTCGCGGTAGCACTGGCCGCGATGGCGAGCGCACCCACGCTCTTGCTATTGGGCGTTGCCGGTTGCTTTGTTGGTCTGACGACGGTGGTGCCACAGCTTGTTCTGCCCTATGCCGCCAATCTCGCACCAGCCGCGACACGTGGGCGCGTGCTGGGTACCGTCATGAGCGGCTTGCTGATCGGTGTTCTGCTGGCGCGTACTGTGAGTGGTGCGCTGGCGGCCTGGCTGGGTTGGCGTGCCGTGTACTGGATAGCTGCTGCTATGATGCTACTACTGGCGGCGGCTTTGCGCTTCTTGCTGCCACCGGACCGTGTACCTAAAGGCAAGATGAATTATCCACAACTGTTACACTCGCTCTGGCAGCTAGTTCGCACGCAACCAATCTTGCGCGAAACGAGTATTTTCAGTGCTATGACCTTCGGAGCTTTCAGCGCCTTCTGGGTGACATTATCATTTTTCTTGGAGACGCCGCCTTATCATTTTGGTAGTATCGTCGCGGGTCTCTTTGGTCTAGTTGGCATGGCTGGTGCGCTGATGGCCTCCTTTATCGGCAAGTTTGCCGACCGTCATGATGCGCGTTATGCCAATGGCTTCACGATGGCGATTACGCTACTCGCATTTATCGTTATGTGGCTGGTCGGTTATTGGCTCGTTGGTTTGATTATCGGCGTCATTTTGCTCGATCTGGGTGCGCAAGGCAATCTGGTTGCCAGCCAGACCAGGGTGTATAGCTTGTTGTCAGGAGCGCGTAGCCGCTTGAACACGGTATTCATGTTCTCGTACTTCGTTGGCGGCTCACTTGGCTCTCTGCTTGGCACAATTGGCTGGAGCGTTGCACGCTGGAATGGTGTTTGCTTTGTCGCTATTCTCATGTTGCTTATCGCTTTCACTGTCTATATCATCAATAGCATACGTATGAAAAATTCTTGATGTAGGGGCCGGTACCGGTTCACCGTGTCCGTGGAAGCGCACGACGGGCTGGTGGGCGAGACGGACGCGATGAATCGGTCCCTACACCACTAGCTACGTTATATTGTTCATCCATATAGCTGATCTCTGCATTTTATGTTGTAGAATAAAAAGCACAGTACGTTTGTTATATATAGGTAAGGAGGGGTTATGCCAGGTATGCAGGGACAGCAGGGACAGCAGGGACAGCAGGGACAGACCAGAAAACCTCCGTCCGCTACGCGCCATGAAACGAGTAGCGCCAATGTGACGGCGGCGGTGGGAATGCAGGAATCGGCGGGCAGTGTACGCGCTCGGCGAAACACTTTGTTTACACAAAGCGTGATATGGATAACGGGGCTGATTTGTACCGCTTTTCTTCTCGGTGCGTTGGCACAAGCCTGGTCGAATAGTCAGCTTGCGCAAAAAGTGCAGGTAGCTCAGCAGCAATTGCAGCAAGTGCAGGCACACCATGATACACTGCAAAAGCTAGCCAATAACTATGCTAAGCCGGGTGTTGTCGAGAGCGAGGCGCGTCAGCAACTAGGCTATGTTCGTCCTGGTGAACATGCGGTCGTGATCGTCAATGCGACCCCGCAAGCAGCTACGAATACTGTTCAGGTGACGACGAAGCCTGTGGCACAGAATTTTTGGCAAGCCTGGTGGAACACCTTCTTTGGCAACTAAGCAGTGTATATAAAGGTACTAGCGAGGGCTGAAGTTCTTGACAGCAACCGTATGATATAGATATAACATGTGTATAGCAATCATAATGACATTGAGAAGACAAATGCAACAACGACGTACCGACAATGTAATGACCCTCGTGATTACGCAGCTCCAGTATTGGCTGGAGCTTCTTGGGTTTTCGCTTAGACGGCTGCGTTTCGTTGAATAAGTTTTGTGAATTTCACCAAACGGAACGCATACATTCAGCGTTCCGTTTTTTTTATTCTCAAATAACGCACTTATCCTGAACAGGGTTGGGAGGAGTTACAAGTAATGCGTCCATTAATCGGAATCCCCTGCCACGCAGGGCTACGTGCTGATACAGCGCGTCCCATTTATGGCAATAATCGTTCTTATGTTCATGCGATTGAACACGCCGGTGGTGTGCCGGTGCTTATCCCGTTGTTGGGTGATCTGAGCGGCCTCAACTCGCTACTACCGCGCCTGGATGGCCTGCTGCTGTCCGGTGGTATCGATATTCAGCCGCAGTTATATGGCGAGCAGCCACACCCCAAATTGGGCGAAGTTGACGCTCATCTGGATGCGCTGGAACTGGCATTGGCTCGCTGGGCTTTGCGTGAGCATATTCCCACGCTGGGCATTTGCCGTGGACACCAGCTTATCAATGTGGCGCTGGGTGGTAGCCTGTATCAGGATGTTGAGAGCCAGTGCGCCGACGCACTACGCCATCCAAACTGGGATCGTCCGCGCAACACAAAGGTGCATAGTGTCGAGATCGAGGCCGATAGTCGTCTGGCCGAGATTCTGGGAACATGCAGCATTGAGGCCAATAGCCTGCACCATCAGTCCGTCAAGAAAGCTGGACGTGGCATTCGCATCACCGGTTACGCGCCAGACGGCATAGTAGAGGCACTGGAGGTTCCTGACCACCCCTTTATGCTAGGCGTGCAGTGCCATCCCGAAGAATTATATCAGGATGACCCAACGTGGAACCGGCTCTTTGTCGCTTTTACCGACGCCTGTGTCGCGCCCGTTGTGCGCACTCTGACTAAAGTAGAGCGGAACATCGGCGCTAGCGCACGATAAGAACCGGCCCACGATAAAAACCGAATTTCGCAGGGCGATCACAAGGGTCGCTCTGCCCCCGTGATGGCCTCCTTCACGATGGGCTGTGATATACTGCAATTATGCAGACACATCCCGATAATCAACCTGTTGCTACATCGCTGTTACGACGCAATCGCGCACTGGCTGTCCTGTATAGTATCGCTGCTTACCTCAACCACACGGTTGATGTACAGGCCGCATTACAGGAGGTACTGGTGCGCGTGACAGATCTGCTCGGCCTGCAAACAAGCTGGGTCTGGCTCCTTGATGAGCAAGGACAGCCCTATCTGGCCGCCTCACAGGCACTTCCTCCCTATCTGGCTGACCACCCTGAGCGCATGACCGGCTATTGCCTGTGCCTGGATAATTTTTTAGATGGTGCGCTGGCAGGCGCGGCGAACATTGACGTGTTGCGCTGTAGTCGCCTGAAAAATGCCGAACGCGAGAGCGACCCTAGTT
>JAJZEJ010000004.1 GCA_021828635.1 Chloroflexota bacterium | reverse complement strand
CCTACAACTTTTTCCTACACCCAAGCTAACATATTTGCAAATGGGTTAACAAAACAACAATGGTATCTCACGGGCTACTTCATCACATGGAACTATACGGTCATAGGATGTAAATTTGATAATCACATGAGTAAATTCTTGAAAAACCTAGCTATTAGTTATATAAGTAATCGAGCGAAAACCAAGTTGCGATGGCTCGCGTAACATCGTTCGTGCAGCAATGGCATCTTATTATGTGGGAACCTCAGACCTGCGTCCCAACGTAGGCATCGTCTTTCGAGCGCCGGGGCTGGCGCGGTAATTACGGGAGTGGGCGGCAGGACTGACGCTCGACAAAATGCGTGGGTAACACCATGCGCGTCATTTCCAGTGGTTCCTCGTTGATCAGGTGTAGAAGCATCGTCGCGGCAGTGCGTCCTAATTCCAGGCGTGGCGCATGCACTGTTGTTAAAGGAGGATTCATCATAGCAGTATAGGGAAGATCATCAAAACCAATCACGCTCATTGCATCGGGTATCATTAGACCTCGTTCATGTAGCGCCTGATAGACACCAGCAGCCTGACGGTCGTTGCCGGCAAAGATTGCCGTGGGTGGCTCCGGTAACTCCAACAAGGTTTTGGTTGCCGCATAGCCATCACCTTCGATAAAATCTCCGTCGCACTGTAACTGCGGGTCAATGGGCAGATTGGCTGTATCCAGGGCTGCGCGATAGCCAGCAAGACGCTCGATGGCATCTCTTGCTGGCGCGTTCCTGCCGATATACGCAATGCGCCGATGCCCAAGTTTGATCAGGTAAGAGGTGGCGACAAAGCCTCCCTCCCAACTGGTAATACGCACAGAGGGAGCCGTGGAGAGCTGGTCGCCCTGGTTATGGATGAGGACAAAGGGCAATCCTGAGCGTTCGAGCCGCTCAATAGCCTCCTTAGATGGCAGAACCACCAAAATACCATCCGTGGAGTGGTCAGTGACAGTATCAATCCAGCGCACTTCCTGCTCAGATTGATAGTTGGTCGCGGTTAGCACCAGACGCACCTCGGCCTCGCGCAACACCTGAGCCACACCCTCTAAAATAGGGAGAAAATATTCATCATCTAGCTGTGGAAGGATAAAATCCACCAGTCCGGTTCTGCCCTTGCGTAAAGCGCGGGCCGCACGATTGCGCACAAAGCCGTATTCTTCAATCACCCGTTCAACCCGTTCGCGGGTTGGGCGGGCCACGTCCGCACGCCCATTCAAGACTTTTGAAACAGTTGGTACCGAAACGCCCGCGACTTGCGCGATTTGCGCAATGGTTGGGCGACCATCTGTTTTATGCCTCTTTGCCATCAACTCATCCTCTTCAAATACTCTTTCAGAAACTTTCGGTTTCATTATAGCATAGCGCAAAGATGCCCCGTGCCCTAGAAAAGGGGCATCTTCATTCTTGCGAAATGTTGCGCGAACAAAGGCCGACGAGAATCAGGGATGAGACGCCATTGAACGCGGCATCGATGTCGGGAGCAGACCACGCGGCGGCGTGGGCTGGATCGTGGAAGCGGATTGTTGTGGTGAGTAT
This sequence comes from Chloroflexota bacterium, assembly GCA_021828635.1. The sequence continues at coordinate 2,207 of JAJZEJ010000004.1, read as the reverse complement.
CGCCCGACCGGTAACGAAGGGATCATCGGTGGCAAACTCACCCTGGGCGACCCCGTCGAGAATGATCTGTGTGATTTGCTCGGCGAGGTGATCGACGTATGCTCAAATGTTTAGGCAAGCACTATGCTTCTTGAAAGTTGGTCAGCAGTCGAACACCGACCAGCAGATGTCGTTTCGCAACCGCTGATCGTCCAGGACCAGCTCGCGGATCGCATCAGGGAGCTGGTTGCGTTGCCATCGGCACTCGAGCCGTCCGGCGTTCTCACCCTCGCCTGAAGGCGCGGCTGCACGTGCCGCTTTGATCGCGTAGGCCGCAGCACCGAGTTCGTGTGCGGCGACATGCGCCACTACCGCGGCTTGACAGGCAGCATATGCGGCAAAACGCGCCGATCCATGTAAATCCCTCGCTGCACCCATTGCATGACCGCCTAATGCGCGTGTTTCCATCATTTTGAGTTCCCCACGTGTCCACGCGCGAGCTGCTTCGACCGCTTGGCGAGGCCGCGGGTCTTCTGGTTGCGCCGACTCAAACAGGTGCAGGACGTGTTCCGCACACGTTGCGGCCCACAGGGCGAGCAGCTGATGGTCGGAGTCGGTGAGCGTCCCCCCGCGGCGGATAGTGATGAAGCGAGGGTCGCGGTCTTTCGGGAGGATCACTGCTACACCCCCCTTTCAAAGTATCAAAATCTGAATTGTGGTCATAGCTCGCTCTTTCTCAATCCATCGCGTAGCCTGGGTCGTCGCAATGCTTTCAGCCTCATCTGCTAACCTATACGCATTAGACATGTCCGAACATCCAGGCCAATAGCCGACACTTCAAGACCATGTGTTCCAAGTGAACGTGTCATCATCTTCTCAACTCCTCTTTAATACGCTTTGAACATTTCCTGATAAAAGGATAGTCATCGTGAATGAATGATAGGAGTATAAGCTATGGAATGACAAAAATCAATATCTGTCACTAGAAAGGGGAAAGCTCTGACCAGCATGTTTTGCTCCTTGTTGCTGAGGTGGGCGCGATCAATTGGCCCCTGCATCCATGTTGGTAGGCATGGTGAGTTCCTGCAATTCGCTGAGCAAACGCTTAATGCTGCGCTCGACTGCCTGCTCAACTGGCGCACTCAGGCCGATGACGAGATCGTCATAGCTGGTTGGCTGGCAACCGAATAGATAAACGGCTGGGGGTAGAATACCTAATGCTTTGGCGAGAATGAGTGTGCGCGAGGGTGTTGCCATGTGCATATCAGCCAGAAATTCCTGGCGTTGCTCAGGGGACCACAAGGTCAGGTCTGGTACCTGCTGCTCCAGGAGATAGAGCGTGCCAGGAATGCTCTTGCGCTCTACAGCATCCACGATAATCAGTACATCGTAGCCATCAAAAAGTTCCTGCACCAGGCTGATGCCGCCAATGCCTACCTCTAAAACGCGCACATCCGCCGGTAAAGCGGGATGTAGTGCCAGACGTTGCGCGACGATCACGCCGAAGCCATCATCGCCATGTAAGACGTTACCCACGCCCGCGACCAGTACGCGCCGTCGTTTATCCACGCTATCCACGCTATCCACGCTATCCACGCTATCCATGCTATCCACGCTATCCATGCTATCCATGCTATCCATGCCATTCATAGGCTTTTACCCTTGCCTCTATGCTTGATCTGCTGCAATGGGATGAAGCTTTGAGCGTGGGCTGGCGTTGCTGGACGTGGCTCATGCAATTCCACAGCGTGAAATCCCGCGACACCTTGACGCAGAGCCGCTTCAATGTCGCGCACAAGCTGCTCTTTTGTGACGGAGCCAGCATCGTCCGAACATTCCAGCGCGAGATGCACCACACCCTCAGCCATGTCTAGCACTTCGATAGAACAGCCGAAAGTGGCGAGATAGGGGCCGAGGGTTTCAAACACGGCTGTCACTTGTTCGGCTGGCCCTGGCGGCGAGAGGTCATAGAGTGTGAGCAGCAACGCCACGGCTGGATGCGTCAGCAATTGGGCGAAAAGTTGCGGTTGCTGTTCTTGCAGTGCTGTGACGAGCGTTTGCAGGCCAGCACGATGCAAGGTATCAATCAGCGTGAGCATCTCCATGACCTGATTGCGCACCTGAATATTTGGGTGCTGCTCAAAAGCTTGTACCAGGCCGTCGAGTTGTTGGGCTATCTGCTCCAACGTTGCGGCATTGGTGATGGGTTGCTCGGTCATCATACAAGG
>JAJZEJ010000212.1 GCA_021828635.1 Chloroflexota bacterium | reverse complement strand
GTCTGGATTCACCATTGAAGACAGAGCTCCAAGAACGTTCAACGTTCGTTGTGATATCGCCAAGAAGGCTCATGACCTATTAGATGGGCGGAATCAGCGCAGGGTGGAGCTATGAGGAATGTATTGAGATACTGTCAGGCAGAGGTTAAAATAGTAGAGGGTGACGTGGCTAAATAGAGATTCTAGAAGTTCTACTGTGTGTCAACACTACGGAGTACTAAGGCAATAGATCGACACAGTGTCCTACAACACTCCCCCTCATGTGGAGATCCATAGACAGGCAGACAAGTTAACAGATAGAGACAAAGACAATACAAGCTAAGGAAGAAGGACAGGTCTCTAGGTGGGCAGGTCATCATTCGATATCCAGAGATCGAAGTGCTGAAGCAAACTTGTCACGGGTGAGGGGCTTGGTGAGGAAGTCAGCTAGCTGTTGATCAGTAGAAACATGTTGAAGCTGGAGGATATCTTGCTGAAGCAGGTCACGGATGAGGAAAAGGCGGACACTGATGTGTTTCGATTTTCCTGAGGTGTTGTTGACGGCAGCGTCGAGGACAGGCTTGTTGTCAACAAAGGCGATAGGGACTGAAAGTGGGAACTTGCAGAATTGGAGGAAGTCTGATGCGAATCGTACCAAATCAGACATGGAGTTGAGTGCAATAAGTTCGGATTCTTGGGTGCTGGTGGCGACAATAGATTGCTTCTTGGAGAACCAATCGATGATGCAGTTGTTGAGGAATACGAGCACACCAGATTGACTGCGGCGGTCAGATGAATCAGCGGCCCAGTTGGCATCAGAGTAGCCAGTGAGTTGCAACAGTGAGTTGGGACTGAGAGTGCTGGTGAGTCGGTAGATGATACCTCGATCAGGGGTGCTGAAGAGATAGCGGAGGACACGCTGAGCGAGTGACAGGTGTGCGGTGCTCGGGTTGGCAGCGAGCGATCCAAGATATGAGGCGGCAAATGAAATGTCGGGACGAGCGGTGTAGGCTGCGTAGTTCAAAGTGCCGACGATACTCATATACTCCCCCTTATCGGCGGCCGTGTGATTATCAGCGGCGTCAGCGTATGGAATAGTCGGAGGAAGAGGGGTGTGTACTGGGTAGATATTGCCAGAGAAGTTGGCAGCAGCACGGGTGATGAAGTCAGCGCATGACAGCTTGATGGCGTGCGGCAGATAGGTAATACTCCAGTGCAAGAATCGGGATGGCCAGAGTACAGGTTCAGAGCAGCGGAATAAAGAAGCGATAGTAGGTACTAGTCCAGGTGCGAGAGAGGTACTGACAATAATCAGCATGTCGTCAACATGGAAGGCAACCATTGCGAATGCGGACAGTGAGGTTCCGTAGAAGAATGTGCACGGGTCTGGGGTCGGTAGGAAACCGAGTTGACGCAGAGACTGCGATAGCTTGCGATGCCAGAGGAAGGCAGATTGGCGTAGACCGTACAGAGCTTTCTTCAAGCGTAGACAAAAAGCAGTTGGATCGATGTCAGGATAAAAGCGGGCAAAATAGCCGTGAGGAGCGGTCATGTAGACGGGCTCGGATAGTTCGGAGTTGAGGTAGGCAGTCGTGTAGTCCAGAGAATAGACTGAGAGACCATAGAGGGCGGCAATCACGAATAACATGCGAAAGATAGTGATTGGTGCGACCGGTGAGGAAACTTGATTCGGGTGGTAATCGCGATGCGCTTTCTGGGAAAAACCTTTGGCAACGACGCGGGCTTTGTAGACGTTATCCGGCTTGACGCGGTACACCCAGCGTTGGGCAATGGGCTTGTGATCCTCGATGGGGACAACCTCGAAGGTGTCGTTGCGTTGTAGAGCATCCAGTTCGCGATTTCTAGCAGCTCGCCATTTCGGATCGGCTTCGGCTTCGTCGTCAGTGATTTTGTCAACGGCGATGGGATCAACATCCATGGCGTAGCAGGTGTCAGATTGCCAGTCAAAGAAGTCGGCCAAAGGAGAGAATCGATTGAATGTCGCCATTGTCTGATAGTCAGGGTTATGGGTGCGGTGTCCGCGGTTGGCTCGTGTGAGAGGTTCACGTGGGCAGCTGGGCTGGCGGGCATTCTTCTTCGCAGTGGCGGGCACAGCGGGTGCGGCGGGCTCTTGAGCGCTTTGCTGTGGAGCAGGCTGTGGATCCGGCTGGGCGACGCGCGGTGCTGGAGGGGCGGCAACTGGGGCTGCAGGCACAGGATTCGCTGGCGCAGGCGCAGATGCGGGCGGTACCGGTGGCTGGGCAGGCACGTGGGCAACGGGTGCAGCAGGCTGAGGCTGCGGAGCGGCTGCGGGCTGTGACGCTCCAGACGACACAGGCTGTTGCGGTTGTGGTTGTGCTGTTGCTGCGCGGGGCGCAGGCAGTGGAACATACGGCATGGCAGGGCCAGAGGGCGCCGACTTGGGCGCGGCGTACTGCGGCATACGGTCAGTAAATCGAACATCACGACGTATAAGGCGCTTACCGGTGCGCTGGCCGTGTTCGTCCAGCAGCTCGACGATATAACCAGTAGATGTCGAGCCCAGATAAATGGCAGCAGCAGAGCCATGCAGTTTGTCTCGTTCACGTTCCAACTGTTGAACGTAGCAGAGGCTGCCGAAGAGCTGGATCTTGGTGATGTCGGGTGCACGCTTGTGCTTGACCTCAAACGGTGAGCGGCACGCAGGGATGCCCTTGCGTTTAGCCTTGGTGGGAGCCATGTTGCGAATAGTGGCGCAGTGAATGAACGCAGCGGGCCAATAAGACTCAGGTAGACCAGACTGTACCAGACAGGCCCGCACGGTGTCAGTCAGAGTGCGGATGGCTCGCTCGACGATTGGATTTTGCTGGGATTGCTCGGCAGCACTCACGTGGGGCTCGATACCCTTCGTACGGAGCGCAGACAGTAGTGACTTCGGGAGGTTCTCGCCAGCAGGGTCGATGTACACTTTCTTGACGCGTTGTACAGAGGAGGGCGTCGAGTGTTGAGTTTCGACGTGGGCTATGTAGGTGAGGAGGTGGTGTTCCAGCTCGCTCTTGCGTACGACAGGAATGGCAGTGGTGTAGCGACTGTGGTCATCAGCGATGATGATGGCGAAGGCTTCATTGCCAAGTCCTGGGTGGCGGAATGGCCCAACAATGTCGACGTGCAGCACTTCATTGACGTAGGTGGCACGAGGGGGGTGCTCCTTGTTGTAGGGAGCGGAAGCGTATTTCGCTTGCATGCAGATTTCACACTTCGGCATGGGACCAGATACAGGAATTTCATGGGTCTTCAGCAGTAGACGAAGTTGCTCTTCATTCAGGTGGCAGAGCTTTTCATGCCAGTACTTGAGGGCGTTGCCGGGCGTGACGTCAGCGGCGGTAGTTGGCTGGGAGGTTGGCGCCGTAGTGACATGGGCAAAAGATGGAGGCATGTGCTGGAGAGCGGTGTACACGAGGTTGTTGGGTGAATAGGAGCACGGGACGTGCGATTCACCAATCTGAATGGTGGTGCCGATTTTGCTAACAGAGACGGTGCTTCCTTGTTTCGCCAGAGTGGTCATGGATATGATATTCTTGTTGGAATCGGGCACATAATACACCTTGTCAAGGTACACAGGTTGGCCTGCGGAGTCGATGGCGCGGAAACGGCCAAAAGCGCATGCCAGTAAGGAGGAAGGACCAGCAGTGCCTATGCTATGGCGGCCCTCAATTTGTTGGATGTCGTACAGCATGGTGTAGGCGTCATCGTTCACTATGTGGACCGAGCAGCAGTTGTCCACTAAAAAAGGTACAGAATCACGTGG
>JAJZEJ010000147.1 GCA_021828635.1 Chloroflexota bacterium | reverse complement strand
CCGCTATCTTGGCTCTCGGCCAATCGGCGACGATCAGCGCGGGAACGGGCCACTGCTCTTTGTTCGGCATGCTGATCGTGTACAGGTGCTGCCACACCTCTTCGGCAACAAAAGGCATGTAGGGATGAAGCAGGCGCAGGCTCTGATCCAGCACGGCGCGTAGAATAGTGGCAGTGCTGCGGCGTAGCTCCTCGTCGCCCTGCATCTGCACTTTGGCGCTCTCGACGTACCAGTCGCAGTAGCTTGACCAGAAGAACTCGTTGATCTGGCGACCAGCCTCACCAAGCTGGAAATCCTCGATCAATCGCGTCACGTTCTGTGTCAGGTGAGCCAACTTGCTGAGTATCCAGCGATCAGCCAGTGTGCGCGGATAGACCGCCGAGATCTCTGGCATGCCGCCGCCGATCTCCGCCGTTGTCATCATCACGAAGCGCGAGGCGTTCCAAATCTTGTTGGCGAAGTTGCGGTTGCCAATGATACGTTCCGGCACGAGCTTCATGTCGTTCCCTGGTGTGCCGCTGGTAGCCAGCGTGAAGCGCAGCGCGTCGGTGCCGAACTCGTTCATGACCTCGATAGGGTCTATGACGTTGTTCTTGGATTTGCTCATCTTCTCGCCCTTCGCGTCTCGCACCAGACCATGCAGGTAGATGGTCTGGAACGGCAGCGTTCCCATAAAGTGGATGCCAGACATGACCATGCGAGCGACCCAGAAGAAGATGATGTCGTAGCCCGTCTCCATCACCGCCGTTGGATAGTAGCGCCGCAAATCTGCTGTATCGTCGGGCCAGCCAAGCGTGCTGAAAGGCCAGAGCCACGAACTGAACCATGTATCCAGCACATCCTCATCCTGACGCAAATGGCTACCCTCACACTTGGGGCAGGTTGTCACATTCTCGCGGCTGACGATCATCTCGCCACAATCGTCGCAGTACCAGACGGGAATGCGATGGCCCCACCAGAGCTGGCGCGAGATGCACCAGTCGTGAATGTTCTCCAGCCAGTCCATATAGGTCTTGTTGAAGCGTTCCGGTACGATTTTGAGTTGCCCATATTTGACCGCGCCAATCGCCGGAGTCGCCAACGGAGCCATCTTGACGAACCATTGTTTAGAGATCAGCGGTTCAACGACGGTATCGCAACGCTGGCAGCGACCGAGCGGCACCATGTAGTCCTCGATTTTGACGACCAGCCCAAGCTGCTGCAACTCCTCAACGATCTTCTTACGCGCCTCGTAGCGGTCGAGTCCGGCATAGTGGCCCGCCTCAGCCGTCATCTTGCCATCGAAGCCGATGACCTGGATGCGCGGCAGGTTGTGACGATTGCCGATCTCGAAGTCGGTTGGGTCATGCGCGGGCGTGACCTTGACCGCACCGGTACCAAACGAGGCGTCAACCACCTCATCAGCCACAATCGGAATCTGACGATTCATGATGGGCAGAATCGCCATGCGGCCCACGATATCTTTGTAGCGTGGGTCTTTCGGATTGACGGCCACGGCGGTATCGCCCAGGATGGTCTCCGGGCGTGTTGTCGCCACGCTGATATACTCCGTGGGTGCGTTCTCCTGACCAGGGAGCGGCAGCAGTGGATAGCGCACGTAGGTTAGCGTACCCAGAGTATCGACATGGTTCACCTCAAGGTCGGAAAGGGCGCTCATGCAGCGTGGACACCAGTTGATGATGCGTTCGCCGCGATAGACCATGCCCTCTTCATACAGGCGCACAAAGACCTCACGCACGGCTTTCGAGAGACCCTCGTCCAGCGTGAAGCGTTCGCGTGACCAGTCGCAAGAGGCACCCAGGCGACGGTGCTGATCTTGAATGCGGCTTTTATATTGGTAGACCCATTGCCAGACGCGCTCTAAGAACTGTTCGCGGCCCAATTTATGCCGGTCAGTCCCCTCTTTAGCGATTAATCGCTCCACCACGGTTTGCGTGGCGATACCGGCGTGATCTTCGCCAGGCACCCAGAGCGTGTCGTCGCCGAGCATGCGATGGTAGCGAATCAAGATATCTTCGACGGTAGCCGTGATGGCGTGGCCCAGATGTAACGCGCCCGTCACGTTGGGTGGTGGCATGCTAATCACGAATGTTTTGCCTGTATGTGCTTTGGGATTGGGCTTGAAGTAGCCGTTCTCTTCCCAAAAGCGATACCATTTGCCCTCGACTGCCTGTGGTTCATAGGTTTTGGGGAGCGAGGCGGCGCTGGTTTGGCTCTGTTTTTCCTGTTCTATCATACGTTCTCCTGTTGTGCATAAAAAAAGCCCTTCCCGTCAAGGACGAGAAAGGACATCACTCGTGGTACCACCTTGTTTCAATCAACGCCTTGCCATCATCCAATTAGTTATTACAACACAACCGGCATTGATTCTCATTCCAGGCGTTAACGGGCCAACCGTGAAAATTGCCACGCTTGTCAAGTATGCGCTAGCATGGTTGCTTTTCAGACTCGCAGGCGACCTTCCGCGTACTTGCATCTTAAGCTGGCTCGCAGCCAATGGCCTGCTCTCTCTGCTGATGGAGTGCGCGTACTCCTCCCGCTCACCGTCGTGCTTCATTGTGAGTTGTCGTTGCTTGTAGTCTAGCGGGTATGGGCTGGGTTGTCAAGAGTTTCATTTTTGCTCCCTTGACAAGACGCTACTCCCAACCATATCCTTATAGCAGAGGCGTCTTAATCTAAGGAGTTTTATGCGATCTCAAACCCAAAAAACACGACATTCCCGTTCAACACCTTCTGCAAGCGATGAAGATGGCTGTACGTGCGTTCCGTACTCCGATGATGCCCATAAAACAGGCAACGATGCAGTATGGAACCGGCAAGCTCGTTCCTCTCACTCTACTCATCCTCTGGTTCCCTGGTGGGATGATCTGACCCCTTCGATTCTCGCTGGGTTGTCATTGCCAGCTTTCGACACACAACCAGTCACTTCTGCTGATATTGTGGTGATCGGCGGCGGTGTCGCTGGTCTGAGTGCGGCATTGAGTGCAAGGCAGGCAGGCGCTAACGTGCTGCTGTTAGAGCGCGAAGCAATGCTGGGCTATGGCGCGACCGGGCGCAATGCTGGTATTCTCAGCGCGGGCGTCAATATGAGCCTGACCGACCTCGATCCCAATAGCGAGGCCGCGGCGTTCTGGCCCGCAACCACCCAGGTGATGCTTTCATTAGTGCAAGAAGCACAAAATGTTGATAGCATCCTTTCTGCCCGTTTAACCGGTGCGCTTAGTCTGGCTGAGAGTGCCAGCGCAGCCTATCGCCTGATCCGCGAGGTGCAAGCCCGCGAGGTGGTTGGTTCACGCGCCGAGTTGTGGACACGCTCGCAAGTGGAGGAGTACACGCAAGGGCGGCTTGATACATCGTCGGTGGTGATGGCGCTGTGGTTGCCCGACGAGGGACGTATCAATCCTCTGACCTTGCTGGCGCATCTGGCGCGTCAGGCGCGTGCTGCTGGTGTGCATATGCTTGGTCAGGCTCAGGTCAGCAATATGCAGGAGATGACTGCTGGTGAGAGCAATAGATACTGGCAAATGACGCTTGCATCTGGTACGACGATCAAGACACGCGGACTTATTCAGGCGGTTGGGCCAACTACTCAGGCCAATGCACGTATCTATGCGCTTTCGTTCGCGGTGGACCTGCCGGACAATTTTCCACTTTTCTGGGATGCATCTCCCTATACCTATGCTGACTATCGACCAGGAAACGGACGCCTCAATGTCAGCGGAGGACGCTACGGTAAGGCAGGCATGACACGCCATGATACCAGCTAC
>JAJZEJ010000577.1 GCA_021828635.1 Chloroflexota bacterium | reverse complement strand
GCAGATGATACATGGTCGCGCCGAGTGAGTAGATGTCGGAGCGGGCATCAGTCTGCACCAGTTGACCGGGATTCTGTGCGCTACGCCTCTGACCAGGGGCGGTGATCGACCCCAGATGTTCTGGTGAGGCATAGGAGATGGTACCCAGATTCTCAGTATTGGTGCGTTTATTAGGATCGAAGCGGCGGGCAATGCCGAAGTCGATTAAACGGGCGTCACCATCAGGCGTTACCATGATATTGCCAGGCTTCAGGTCGCGCAGAATGATTGGAGGGATGCGCGTATGGATGTAGGTGAGTGCCTCGCAGATATGCATAGCCCAGACGATAACCTGGTCTTCTGGCAGTGGTCCCTTTGCATCCTCCAACATCTTCTCTAGCGAACGTCCCGGCACAAACTCCATCACAAAGTAGTAGTTACCGCGTTCTTCAAAGGGCAACATGAGCGATGGAATACGTGGATGCTTGAGGCCGCGCAACAACGCAATCTCTTTGCCGAAGCGTTCGATAGCGGCATTACGCTCTTCTTCGCTCACGTTAGGACTAATCAGCAGTTCTTTTACCGCGTAGTACGTGGGCGCGGTACCCGCGATGCCCGTCTGTTCAACTTTATAGACGGTTCCCATACCCCCTTCGCCAAGTACCTGCACGATCTTGAATTTTCCATCAAGGACTGTACCTATTGGGAGAGCCATACTTGAGTCATCCCCACTTTTATTCTGATGCGCTGACCTGCACAATAATCGCGGTGATATTATCTTCGCCGCCATTAGCATTCGCCATGTCGATCAGCTTCTTGCATTTTTGTTGCAGACTTTCCTGCCCACTGAGAACCTTGAGCAGGTCGTCATCGTGTACCATTTCCCATAAGCCGTCGCAACAGAAAAGTAGCACGTCGCCCGGTCGCAACGACTCTTGAAAAATGTCCACATCGACATTTTTATGGCCCGCACCTAGCGAGCGATAGATGAGATTGCGTTGTGGATGTGTGTAGACATCCTCCGGCTCAATCTGCTTGGCTTCAACCAGGCGTGCCACCAACGAGTGGTCACGGGTCACGGGCTTTAACTGGTTATCTCTTAATAGATACGTGCGACTGTCGCCAACGTTAGCAATATATGCTTGTTCATTCTGAACCAGTGCGCCTGTGACAGTGCAACCCAGGCCACGAGCCGACGACTGTTTTTCACCATACTGTAAGATCGCCTTGTTCGCCTGCTGAATTGCTAAACGAAACTGCTCCTCCATGATGGTTGCTGAGGAGGTTTCCGCGAGTTTATGTGTGGCTTTAGGGTCATAGCCCGCTTTGGATAATTTGACGGTGGCATCTGGGTCATTAGGGTCAGCAGAGGCGGAAGGCTCGGCAACACTCAGCCTGATAGTTGGCTGATCGGCAATGGGTTGAAAAAAAGGGTCAAGCATACTACTAATTGTATCGACTGCCAGCTTACTCGCTACTTCACCGGCACGGTAGCCACCCATGCCATCGGCAACGACAAAAAGGCCATGATCGCCATCTTCTAGTGACTCAATACGTCGAAAAGCATTGTCTTCATTCTGTTCACGTTGCCTCCCGACATCAGTTTGCATAGCTGCTGTTAATTTTAGATGCATAGGTACGTCCCTCAAAGTGCAGGATATATAGGTAACATTCAGTCACGCCCACTATAACATATAGCTGTTTTAATGACAATTGAAATGCCCTTTATATAGAAGGAAAATCAAAGTAGGTAGAGTTTTCCACTTGACTGAACAATGTTGTTTATAAGATATACGCAGGCAAAAGGGGAAAGTTGTTAGTTCATCAAGGTAAGCATGGCACCCACAAGGGGTGCCATGCGATGGGTATCACACAACAAATCTCATGCTACAGGTACCATAATATTATCGTTTACTCATAGCATCTTCCCGGCTACTACGCGCTCGGAATTGTAGCTTGATGGCGGTGCCTTTGAAACTGAAGGCTTCGCGCAAGCGGTTCTCCAGGTAGCGTTCATAGGAGAAGTGAACTGCTTCGGGATCGTTGACAAAGAAGATGAAGGTTGGTGGATTGACACGGGCCTGCGTCGCGTAATAAATTTTGAGTACTTTGCTGCGTACAACAGTTGGATTATGACGACGTACCGCATCCTGCACAGTCTCGTTAAGCTTGGCCGTCGGCACGCGCAAGAAGCGCATCTGGGCAATGTTGAGCGCCGTTTCAAGAATGGATTGCACGTGATAACCCGTTTTGGCCGAGGCAAAGATGACCGGCGCGTAAGGGATAAACTTGAGTCCCTCCGCTAGGTAGCGACGATACTCTTCCGCCGAGCGAATCTCATCATCGGCATCAGGGTAGTCGCCCTCACGTTCCGCGCGACGCTGCTCCTGGGCCAGATCCCACTTGTTTACAACAATCACAACACCTTTGGTCTGTTCATCAATCTCTCCCGCGATATGCGTATCCTGCGCGGTCAGTCCCTCGCTGGCATCAACCAGTAAAAGCGCGACATCGGCACGTTCGATAGAGCGCATGGAACGTAGCACGCTAAATTTCTCGACGCCCGGTCCGATATGTCCGCGCCGTCGAATACCTGCTGTATCGACCAGCTTCATTTTCTGGCCTTCAAACTCGAAGTCGGTATCAATCGCGTCGCGCGTTGTGCCAGGGATGTCGCTGACAATTGAACGCTGCGTGCCGAGAATGGCATTGAGGAGCGACGATTTGCCGACGTTCGGACGCCCCACGATGGCGATGCGCGGCGTCTCATCTTCCTCATCGCCAGCTTCCTCTTCGTCCTCTGGTGGCAAAGCATCGACTATGTTATCCAGCAGATCGCCCGTGCCGGTACCCTGAATGGACGAGATAGGAATCGGCTCACCCAGGCCCAGATTATAGAACTCAACGGCATCCTGCCGACGGGCGGCGTTATCGGCCTTGTTAGCGGCCAGAAGAACCGGCTTGTTGGAACGGCGCAACAGTTCCGCGACCTCTTCATCGGCAGCAGTAATGCCAGTGCGTGCATCAACGAGCAGCACAATTACATCGGCCTCTTCAATCGCCAGTTCGGCCTGCTCTTGCACGTGGTCCATCAGGTCGCCGGGCTGATTGTTCAGTCCTACCTGCCCCACGGGGATATCGCCGAACTCCAGTCCACCGGTATCGATCAAGGTAAAAGTTCGTCCATTCCAATCTGTATCGCCATAGAGACGGTCGCGCGTTGTGCCGGGCATATCCTCCACAATAGCGCGTCGGTCTCCGATCATGCGATTAAAAAATGTCGATTTGCCAACATTCGGCCTGCCGACGATGGCAACTAACGGTTTCATAATGCCCCACCCACCCTTTCCGGTACTTTTCAGGGGAATACTCTTCACATACAATGATACATAGTTGGGGGCTATTATAACATCTCTGCTGAGAACTATCTAGCACGAGGAAGACGCTCTTTGATTTTACTGCACAATTCGCGTAAATTTGTAGGGGTGTGCTTTATCGAAACAGCTCGGTCACGGAGCGACCGTCATGGATGCGGCTGATGGCACCGGCCAGCAGTTCCGCCACGGAGAGGGTGGTCATGTTGGGCAAGCGTTTGTGTTCCGCCAGGGGAATCGAGTCGGTGGTAATAATTTCTGTGATGTTGGCTTTGCTGAGGCGTTCAATGGCCGGACCAGAGAAGATGCCGTGTGTAGCACAGCAGTAGACATCGCGTGCGCCTTGCTCGTGGACAACACGCACAGCTTGTGTCAGTGAACCGGCAGTATCGATTTCGTCATCGACGATCAGGGCGGTGCGA
>JAJZEJ010000613.1 GCA_021828635.1 Chloroflexota bacterium | reverse complement strand
ATATTCCCATTTCCGTCACCAACGCCAGTCCCTATTCGGTTGATCAAAACCTGTGGGGCCGTAGCGTCGAGTGTGGTGTGCTGGAAGATCCGTGGGCTGAGCCGCCCGAAGAGGTCTACGGCTGGACGAGCAATCCCGATAGCGATGTAGTAAGCGAGCCGAGCTATGTGGAGATTACCTTCCAGCATGGCATTCCCGTCGGGCTGAATGGTGAGGAGATTGAGGGCGTGGCGCTGATCGAAGAATTGAACAAGCTGGCGGGCGAACATGGTATCGGGCGCATCGACCACATCGAAGATCGCCTGGTTGGCATCAAGTCGCGCGAGATTTACGAGGCTCCCGCCGGAACCGTACTACACATCGCGCATAGCGCATTGGAGAGTCTGACGCTGGGCCGCGACCAGATTCGTTTCAAATCTATCGTCGCTGAAGAGTATGCACGATTGATTTATAATGGGCAGTGGTATAGCGCCCTGCATCAAGATTTGGCGTCCTATGTGCAGAGTACGCAACGTTTTGTCAGTGGCACGGTGCGTCTCAAGCTCTCGCGTGGGCATTGCAGCATTGTCGGACGCAAGTCGGAGCATTCGCTGTACAGTCATGGTCTGGCGACGTATGATAGTGGCGACCAGTTCGACCACAATGCCGCGCTAGGCTTCATCAAATTGTGGGCTTTGCCGCTCAGCACACAGGCGCAGGCGCAACTGCTACCTTCGCTGGGCGTTGAAGGTAATCTGCTCAATGGTGGCAAGCTATATCAAATTGAGCAGGGCCAGAAAGAGTAGCTATGTCGGTTTTTGAAACCATCAAGCGGCGGCGCAGCATCGGTAAGATGACTGCGCAGGAGCCAACGCGGGAGCAGGTCGAGCGTCTCTTAGAGGCGGCGACCCATGCTCCCAATCATCACCATGTCGAACCCTGGCGCTTCTTCGTGCTAGCTGGCGAGGCACGCGACGAACTAGGCGAGCTTATGGCGGCGTCGTTGGCAACCCGGTTGCGTGAGGCAGGAAAAATCAGCGATGAGCAAGCCGAGCCTGTGCTTGCCAAAGAGCGCCACAAGCCGTTGCGTTCACCGATTGTGATTGTGGTAGCCGCCGAGCATCCAACGCAACCGAAAGTGGTGGCAATTGAGAATGTCGCCGCCGTCGCCGCCGCGGTGCAAAACATGTTGCTGACAGCAGAGGAGATGGGTCTGGCGGCGATGTGGCGTAGCGGTGACGCAGCTTTTGATCCCAACGTCAAGCTGTGGCTCGGCCTCGCGCCCGAAGATGCTATTGTGGCCTTCGTCTATCTGGGCTATCCAGCCATTCCCAAGTTAGAGCGCACTCCGCGACCCGTAGCTGAGAAGACGGTGTGGTTGGGGTGGACGAAGAGATAACATCATGGCATGGCACCTCTTGTGACTGCCATGCCATTTGCTGCCGTTTACGAAAGGTGGCAGGAGTCGTGAGGTGATTACGCACATGTTTCGCCTCATTGAGCAAGATACGACGGTCGATGAGGCTACGAAACAGACATTGGCATCAATTCGAGGTATCGAGGTATGTTTACCATGTTACGTGGGAAAAAAATCTATCTACGACCACTAACGCAGGCTGATCTACCCATCTTTGCAGCTTGGAGCAACGACTTGGAGTATTTGAGCGAATTTAATTCGTTTGGATTACACTGGTCTGGCGAACTGACAAAAGGATGGCAGGAGGGTGGTCTGTTAGGCGCACGCCACGGGATGTTGGCAATCGTCACCTACGATGAGCAGATCACAGGCGATATCAGCTATCACCAGCAACGCTACGGTCCCAACGAGGGAAGTATCGCGTATAACATCGGGATCGCTCTGGCTCCCGAATATCGTGGCAAGGGCTACGGCTCGGAAGCCCAGCACTTGCTTGTGGAATATTTGTTTGCAACCTATCCGATTATGCGTGTTGAAGCCTCCACAGATATTACCAATCTCCCAGCGCAGCGAGTTCTGGAGAAAGCGGGTTTTACGCGCGATGGTGTCATGCGCAAAGCCCAATGGCGCAATGGAGATTGGCACGACCTGGTGGTCTATAGCAAGCTTCGCGGCGAATAGATGTAAATTTGCATTCCGCAAGTTGTTGGACGATTACTGGGTATGTCCCACCCCACGAGGGGTGCCACTACATATAGTTGTATTTCACAAACAACAAATGATAATATATGTAGTGACACCCCTTGTGGGTGCCATGCTATGGTAGCATATGAAGATGTAATGCTAATACTTGATGAGCGCGAAAACATCATGGCCCTTGAGATGTTCGCGCCCTTTGAGGAAGGTCAGTTCGACCAGGAAAGCGATACCGGCAATCTGACCACCCAGTTTCTCAACCAGTTCGAGGGCTGCTAAAACCGTTCCGCCGGTTGCTAGCAGGTCATCGACGATCAGCACACGCTCGCCGGGGGCGATGGCGTCGGTATGCACCTCTACAACGTTGGTGCCATATTCCAGGGCATACTCCACATTGACGGTTTTGTATGGAAGTTTGCCGAATTTGCGCACAGGCACGAAGCCACAGTTGAGCATGTAGGCTAGCGGTGCGCCGAAAATGAAGCCGCGCGACTCCACGCCGACGACCTTCTGGATACCAGCACCCGCATAGTGGGCCGCGAGTTGTTCGATGGCGGCATGGAAGGCCGCGCCGTTCTGCAACATGGGCGTGATGTCCTTGAACAGAACACCCTTCTGCGGGAAGTCCGGTATATCTCGAATCCAGTCCTCCAGCCGCAGTGACTCAGATGGTAACGACATGGCTTGCTTTCTCCTCATTTTCTAAATAGATATGTATAGAGGGACGCGGTACGTGTATCCTGACTGTCTCTCATGTATGAGACACGTATACAGACAGCACAATGGTACGACGCTCGAACCCGATGCGTCGTACCATGTTCTCTGTTGTGATGTTTCCGTTGTGAGTATACGCCAGCCAGAGAGAAAGGCGCAAGTTAGACGGTACATCTGGCAACTATTGCGGTGGTGACACCGTCTCAGCCGGTGGCAATGGCGAAGTGCAGAAGCCGCAGCGCGTCGCAGCCAGAGGAACGGGGTTCAAGCAATATGGACATGGATGCGTCGTTGGTGGCGCGGCCTTCTCAGGCATAAAGCGTGCTGTCAATGAGTTGACCGGCTTGACGACAAAGAAATAGACCACGGTAGCCGTGATAAGGAAGCTGATCGCCGTGTTGATGAAGGCTCCAAGTTGAAATTTGTTGCCGTTCACTGTATATGTCAGTCCGGCAAAATTGTGTATGCCAAAAAGCCCGATCAGCGGTGTGATGAAGTCAGTAACGAATCCACTAACCACAGCAGTGAAGGCTGCGCCGATGACGATGCCGACAGCCAGATCAACGACGTTGCCACGTAAAATAAATTTGCGGAAATCACCCATTGTGCTGAAGGCGCTTCGCAGGCCGCGTTGGCCCACATTCTTGCCCACGTTGCCCACCTGTTGCCAGTTTGCCATAAATAAAGACTCCTCTCTGATACTGTGACAATGCGTCACGTTGGTGTTATTCTAATGGATGCAATGAATGAATGCTTGGGGTAATGAATAGCCTATTGGTATCAACGGATGAAATGGGAAAATTTATACATGACATCTCACCATGACACCCACGAGAGGTGTCATGTATAAATTTATGCACTCAACTTCACCACGGTCACGCCGTCGCCGCCTTCGTTGGCGGGAGCGGGTGTGAAGGATTTGACGAGCGGATGGTGCATGAGTTGTTCGCGGATAGCGGTTCGCAAGGCTCCCGTT
>JAJZEJ010000617.1 GCA_021828635.1 Chloroflexota bacterium | reverse complement strand
GACAGTCTGAATGGCATACTGCTGAGTGGGCGACGCATATTCAGTTCCGCGCTGCTCTCTAATAACGAGATCATCGACATCGGCGCTCACCGCTTCATTTTCATTCTAGCCGAACGCGACGAGACGCCCTTAGAACTGAGCGACCCACTCGCGCACCACGTTTGGCGGTCCGCGCAAGACCTGCAATCCAGCAAGAATACCGCTTTACCTCCAACAATACCTTTGCAGGAAAAAAGTAAAGGCAGTCAACCGACCAGCGCCAATCTGAACATCTTCACCATGCAAAGCAAGCAGCCACAAAATCTGGAGACTCCGCCGCATCCATTTTCACCCTTGCCACTCTCAACAATGCGCTCTATCGATCAGACACCAGCGCCAGAAACGACAGCGCAACCACTCGCGCTACCCACCTCAGATGTCGAGGGTCTGCTCAAGCGTAACTGGCAAGAGACGGCGGAGATCGTGCAAGTTGAGGCTCCTACACCACCTGCCGCACCCGTTGGCGCGATCTACATCCGTGGTGGCGGGCTGGTCGGACATATCTTCTTGCTAGACCGCACGGTTATCACAGTGGGACGTGGCATTGAGAGCGATATTGTGATTGAAGATACCTCAATCTCACGCCGTCACGTGCAGTTTTCTCGCCAGCCGAATGGTGATTACATTCAAGACCTGACCAGCCGCAACGGCACCAGAGTCAACGATGAACTGCTCACACATCCACGCCCACTCAAAACCGGCGATATCATTACCATTGGCAATATTGTACTGGAATACATTCCCATCCAACAGGCACGCACCATGCCCCTATCCTACATCATTACGCCACAACCAACTACCTACTCGACTAGCGGCCCCATGCCCTTACGCCTGCCAAGCAAAAACCAGTAGGGACCGATTGATCGCGTCCGCGTCCGTCTTGCCCACCAGCTTGTCACGCCCACGCGCGGACGCGATCAATCGGTCCCTACTCGATCTCGACTTTCTCCAATGGATGTTGGCCCACGATGGCGCGACCGTGACCGGGGTAGAGGTAATGCACTGGCAACGTGCGCAATACATGCAGCGTCTCTTGCAATTGGCGACGATTGACGCCACCACGTAGCAGAGGCGCACGCCACTCAGCCGTCATAATGGTGTCGCCACACAGCAATTCCAGTGTGAAGGGGTTGTAAAGGCAGAGGCTTTCGGGCGTGTGACCAGGGCTAGCAATCACACGCCACTGCGGATGCTCTGGCAATCCCGCCGTATCTTCGAGCCAGAGGTCTACCATCCTGCATTGTTGCATATAAGAGACTGTGATGAAATTGAACGACGAGAAGCCAGCCAGAGAATAGCGGGCGAAATGTGTGATACCAGGAAGAGGCTTACGCTCCATTGGCTCAGCCGAGGCGATGATACGTGCCGCCATTGAAGCCGCGACAGGCGCATGGCATAGGCGGCGCAACGACTCCACGCCAGAGGTATGATCGGGGTGCAGGTGGGTCAGGACAATCAGATCAATCTCGTATGGCTCTCGATGCAATGTCTGGCGCAGGTAGCGTTCTAGTAGGCGAACGTTGAGATCAGAGCAAGGATCGACTACGACCAGTTTCTCGTCATTGAGCAGATAGGTGTTATTGAGTGAGAAGCGATCCGTCACCGTATGCACTTGCCGCTCGATACGCATGTATGGCTGCTCTTGTGATGCTGAAAATTGCGAAGGTTTCACCTGGCCCCTCCAACAATCAGAAAATTATTATTCGTGATAGTATCCTACCATTTTGGGGACTATAAACGCAGCATCTCATCCTCTATCCCCAAAGTACCATTCCCCACGAAACAATTTCGTGGTAGCGTTGATTTGTGGCAGCAAGACAATTTATCAACGCTTTTTTCAGGGAGGCTAGAACGTATGTCACTTCGACGTACCCTACAACACACCGGTATTTTATTCACACTCACTGTGGCCGGCGCAATTTTATTGGCCGGTTGCTCACTGCCCTGGCGGCATAGCACAACGACCAGTAGCAGTACAGTCGTCAATGCGCCAAAGCCGACGACACAGCAACTTTTGGCATCATTGCAGAAGAATTTCCGCTCTGTCAGTTCGTTTCATGTCGTTCTACAAGAGCAAAATCCTGGTCCGGCCACGCAGAATCAGATTCAGATACTCAGTGCCGATGGCGACGTGGTGATGCCCGATAAGGTGCAGGCCAACGCCACTATTGTCCTCTCCGGCCAGTCCGTGACGGTCAAGTTGATCAGCATTGGCAATAACCAGTTCATTACCGATCCCATCACGGGACAATGGCGCGTTATCAAGAGCGTGCTTGATCCACGCACGCTGACCAATCCCAACACGGGTATTCTCTCACTGGTCAGCAAAGTGCAGAACGTGAGCCAGCCCACCTCGGATGTTGTGAACCAGGTACCTTGCTGGCGCATCACCGGTCAGCTTGACGCCAAATATCTGGCCTTCTTCACGGGCGGCGGCGTACCGGCTGGCACCATGCTCCAGACCTCGGCCTGCATCGGCAAAGCCGACTTCCTGCCCTATCAGGTCAGCGTCACGGGTCAGGCCGCGCCAGGCGATACCAGCCAGACGGCGCGTATCTTCGATATATCCAATTATAACGAGCATATCAGCATCACACAGCCACAAATATAATTTTATAAGCGGGGGAACGATGTATACGCTAGAAGACGATAATGAGACATCCTCGCGTCTACACAAACGAGATGTGATTGACCTGGGTGAGCAGACTGAGCAAGCTGAGCAAGCGCCACAAGAGGAGCCGCAAGTGGGTACCTTTGGCGCTCAAGAAGAGCAGAAAAAGCAGGAAGTGTCTACACAGACAACGCTTATTCCGCAAGATACTTCGGCTGTGGTTCAGGAAGCGAGGATACCCACAGCGCCGACTGTGACACAACAAATCACAGGGTCACTCAAACAATTATCCATGCCAGCTAAAACAACCACAACTACTGAACGCCGCGTTGCCATAGCGGCATTGACGATTGCCTGCATCGGCGTCTTTTTCACGGCGCTTGACCAGACAGTTGTAGTAACGGCGCTACCACAAATCATTCTTGATCTCCATATTCCTATTACACAACTAGATCACGCGGCATGGATTATTAGCGCCTATCTGCTGGGTTTCGTGGTAGCGATGCCATTGATGGGGCGCGTCTCTGATATTCATGGTCGCCGCCGCATTCTGCTGCTCTGCTTGAGCATTTTCGGCGTCGGCTCCGTCTTTTGTGGACTCGCACCCATCCTGGGCCAGAACGTCGATATCAGCTTCCTCAGCGTGCTGCATATCGACACCTCGTCGCCGGGGCTGGTCTGGCTAATCGCGGCACGTCTCTTCCAGGCCGTCGGTGGTGGCGCAGTGATACCTGTCGCAATGGCTATCGCCAGCGACTTCTATGGTCAGGAGCGGCGTGCGCTGGCATTGGGCATCATCGGAGCGGTAACTGAGGCAGGTGGTGTGTTGGGGCCACTTTATGGCGCGTTGATCGTGCAACATTTCGGCTGGCAATATATCTTCTATCTCAACGCACCTATTGTTATCGTGCTGATGGTTGGTGCGTGGTTCTTCATTCCCAAAGGGCAACACTTGCGCGAGCGCATCGACTGGCTGGGTGCCGTCCTGCTCGGCCTCGCGTTAACCTGTCTCAGCCTGGGTCTGGCGCAACAGGGTACCGACCTGGGACCGAGTATCTCCAATGGCTCAGCACCACAAAACAATCCCATTGCGCTAGCTCTGGCGGCTGTATTTCTTGTGGCCTTTGTGATCGTG
>JAJZEJ010000376.1 GCA_021828635.1 Chloroflexota bacterium | reverse complement strand
TCTTGCTATGCCTGCTCAGGTTGCACATGCGCTCCACGCACTACAGACATTGACTGAGGCGGTAGGTGCGATGGTGATTATCGGATTGATCTGCTTTATTATCCTGCTCATCCGCATTCAATCCGCACGCTATCGGACCATGAGCATGAGAGCGTATGACGCCAGCCGAGAGGACGATTTCAGAGAAGATGATTTTCTGCGAAGCTCTAGGCAGACACAGCATGGTCATGGTACCTGCGCTGAATGCGGCCAGCGAGGGAAACGTCTGGCATTCTACGAGTACCAGTATGCACGCGGTGAACGCCTCACTGACAAACTCTGCAACGATTGCGCTCTGCGATTCGGCGCACGGCGTGTACATTCCCCCATGTCTTACGCTGATTTCTAAGGAGAACAGAAAGGATGCATCGCTATGACTTCAAAGCCTCCTATGACCCGCAAACACGCTCTTGCCCTGCTTGCTCAATTCATCTGGAAAGGAACGTTTCTCACGATGGAGTACTACATCCTTGAGCAGGCTACTCAGAGAAAAATGCTCTATGACGCATTGAATATCCTGACAAGGGCTATTCATGGCTACCCAACTATGTACCACTATATCATTCTCTGTGAAGTCTGCTATGAACGATATAGCCAACATTTCGTTCAAGTGCAGAACAAAGCTCTGGATATCTGGTGCTGTACCCCTTGTCTCAACCAGTTGCAAGCAGAGCAGAAGCTGATTGAAACGAGAGAAACGCCTGTTATGCTACAAACAAACCAGATGCCTGAACTTCTGTAATTCTTCTCTCTATCCACAACTTCAGGGCCGCGAGGTACTCTACTGACACCCAGTCACTGTCAATGGGGTACCTCATTCCCCCATGTCAACCAACGCCAAAAGCCAAAGGAGACCCCTATGCAAGCACCTCCGTTGCATTCGGCTCATGTCTACAAGCGTAAGCCGCGTAGAACTAGCACATCACCTGGATACTCTCCGTCCTCTCTGTCTTTTACTCCAAGCATGCAGGCATCGTTATCTATCTATGTGGTTGCGCAAGAGCAGGTAGAGCGACTAGTGATGCGTGCAAGAGCCGGGGAGTGTGTTCGTGAAGAGACGCTTCTTGCACTTCAACCCGTCATCGTAGCCCTGGCAAGACGCTCTATGGCATTCCTACAGCAACGTAACCAGGTGACAGCTGAGACTGATGATCTGTTGCAATCCGCTAATATTGCCCTGCTCATGGCGCTCGATACCGCGCTGACGATGGATGACCCCTATCTCTACCTGATACAAGTCGCTCGCTATACCTTGAGCGACTACACACGGGGATATGCAGACACCTACAGTCAATGCGAGGCTATTTCCACGATTAGCCTGGATAAGCCACTCAATGAGGATGGCACGACCCTCTCTGATCTTTTAGCAGCGCCGGACGAACTAGCAACCCAAGATGAGAGCGAACACGAAGCAAAGCGCAAGCAACAATATAGGCTTCTCTATCAGGCTATTGCCTCGCTTTCTGAGAAACAGCGCCTGGTCATCGAACGCCACTATGGATTGACTGGACACCCAGAGTCACTGAACGCGCTGAATGGAGTCTTCTCAAGAAAGAGTATGGTTGCTTACTACCATCATCGGAAAGCCCTTGCACACCTTCGGAGCCTCCTCGCTTCCGTGTTTCCTGAATTTGTTGATGACAATGTTCCTGCATTCCCATTGTAGAAAGAGGTAGAAGTTCACATGCTCACACCGGATACGCTCATCTCTTCTCAACAGATGCTCACGTTGCGTCCCTATCAAGAGACCTGTATCAACCGGGTACTCGCAACCTATTACGAACACCCACAAGGTGGGAGGGCGCTCATTGTTATTCCCACGGGCGGCGGTAAAACCATCGTGTTTACAGAGATTGCCCGTCGTCTACTGATGAATACGCTTGTTATCGCTCATCGCCAGGAGCTACTCCAACAGGCTGCTGATAAATTTCTCCTCACAGACCCGCTCGCAACCGTAGGGCAAGTAGGGGCCGGACGGCATGAGTATGGCGCTCCCATTACGGTAGCAAGTATCCAGACGATTAGCCGCCCAGAGCATCTGAAAGCCTTACAACGCTTTGGCTATGGCTTAGTTATCATTGATGAATGTCACCATAGTACGGCGTCAGGGTATCAAGCAGTGCTGAACGCGCTCCCTGATGCCTTTGTCCTGGGGGTCACAGCCACTCCTGACCGCTTGGATAACCAGAGTATCGAACGCATTTTCGGCGCACCAGTCTTCTCTACCACGATCCTTGACCTGGTAGAGCAGGGCTACTTGTGCGACCTGAAAGCGATTGCGGTTCATACGACTACCTCACTCGACCATCTGCATACCCAGGCCGGAGATTTCAAACAGGATGAGCTAGAAGAAGCAGTAGACACGCAAGAACGTAATGAGCGTGCGGTCAGCGCCTATCTCACCCACTGTCAAGGCCGTCAGGCGCTCTGTTTTGCGGTCACAGTGAAACATGCTTGGCATCTGGCCTACGCTTTTAATGAGGCCGGTATCAGTGCGTCGGTTGTCAGTGGCGAAACCGCCCCAGAGGAACGCAAACGCATTCTGCATGCCTATGAACGTGGCGAAATAGAGGTTGTATCCAACTGTGGCGTATTGACGGAAGGCTACGACGCGCCTCAAACCTCGTGCATTATCATGGCCCGTCCCACACAATCACGCGCACTCTATATGCAGAGTATTGGACGCGGTACTCGCTTAGCGCCAGGGAAAACTGACTGCATTGTTCTCGATCTAACGGATAACTGTCTCAAGCATCGCTTGGAGCCACTCTCACTCAGACAGGTACTTGATCTTGAGTCTATGAGAGACGGCGAGAGCATTCTTGAGGCCGCAAAGCGCAAGGTACAAGAGCAGGAAGAAGCAGAGCAAGAACGAACGACCAGGGTGATGCAGCGAGCATCTGACCTGGCGGTCAATATCCTGGCGCAGTTTGAGTGGAAACGCCGCCCAAGCGGTGCCTATGTGTTAGAAGTGGGCGAAAAAAAGCATAAAATCATCCTCCTTCCCTCAGAAGATGCCAACAAGGACGGCTACTATGCTGTTTGGGCAAGGCTCGCTCCTGACTACAAAATGCAGCAGTGGCTCAAAGACTCACCATTAGAATGGGCGCAACAACACGCCGAAATGAAGGCACGTGTTTTGCAATCGGATGAGAAGAAACGAGTACTCGTAGACAGTAACGCGGCCTGGCGTACCTGGCCCGCCTCTCCTAAACAATGCTATATGCTCCGTCTCTATGGCATCACGTTTTCGCCGGAGATTACCAGGGGAGAAGCATCTGACCTGATTGGGCAAGCAAAGGATGACCAGGAACGGCACAAGGCTGAGCAGAAAGCTCAAAAAGCCCAGGAAAAAGCTCAAAAGGGCAAGCGTGCCAGTTCCAGGAAAGCGAAGGCGAGCGCATGACAGCCCTGTTTACTGTGGGTTCCCTCTTTTCTGGTATTGGTGGGCTTGATCTTGGTTTGCAACGTGCAGGTATGCACGTCATATGGCAGTGTGAGGTCGATTCTTATGCAACACGAGTCCTCGCCAGACATTGGCCCAATGTTACCCGGTTTCGAGATGTACGAGAGGTCGGAGCGCACAACCTCTCACCAGTTGATGTGCTTGCAGGGGGATTCCCTTGCCAACCGCATAGCTTGGCCGGAAAGCGGAGAGCCTCCGCCGATGAGCGCGACCTGTGGGGTGAGTTTGCGCGACTTCTTCGCCAGCTTAGACCGCGCTATGTGCTGGCGGAAAATGTCCCAGG
>JAJZEJ010000134.1 GCA_021828635.1 Chloroflexota bacterium | reverse complement strand
GACCGGCTACCATTCAGACCACCATGCCTACCCTACCGATGCCACTTACGCTGCCAGAGCAGGAAGCTCCTACGCTACCAATTCACACTAGCGGCATCTTAGCCAATCCACGTCAGGAGCTACACTGTCCCAATTGTGGCTACAATGTTGCTCCTGGCGTCACCGCCTGTCCCAATTGTCATATCATACTCTCGCCATCCGAATCCGGCTTGCACCTGCGCCCCATTCAACCAGTTCAGCAACTCTCACCGAGCATGCCACCACTCGCATCCCAGTCTCCACGGATTGAGAACCAGCCCACACTTGAGTTCCCATTCGACGCCACCCCATATAATGGCAATAATGGTATTCATCAGAACTATCCAGTCGATGCAGAAAGTACTATGCCTAATCTACCCAAGTCGCTGGAAGAAGCTACCACACAACCCGTTACCTATTCAGGCAAACGCCCAGTGGTGACACCAATGGTCGGCTTCGAGGTCGCACCACGCACCAATCGCGGCATCAAACGCAAACACAAAGCCAACGAGGATAGTGTCTTCGCGGCACAAGGTACCTGCTCCATTAACGGCAAGCAGTGCCAGGTTGGCCTCTTCATCGTCGCGGATGGCATGGGTGGTCATGCCAACGGGCAAGATGCCAGCCGCCTGGCTATCAAGACAATTCGAGAAACTATTTTGCCACAATTGCTCACCGGTATGGAACTGAACAAAGAAACTCTACGCCAGGTACTTGTCGAGGGCGTCAGGCAGGCCAATCAGGCAATTAATCAACGCAATATGGAGCAGCACGCCGATATGGGTACAACGATGACCGGCACGCTGATCGTGGGTATGCCCATCACTGAGGTCGGCGAGGATGGTCAGCCCGTCACTTACCCAGCCATCGCCTGTGTTATCAACGTGGGCGATAGTCGTACCTATCGCTACCGCGTATCCGATGGCCTCAAGAAATTAACGCAAGATCACTCGGTGGTTGCCAGTCTCGTCGCCGCCGGCATCATTCAGGAAGACGACATCTACACTCATCCTCGACGCAATCAGATTTATCGCAGTCTAGGCGAGAAGCTCGATATCGAGGTTGATGCCTTCATGGTGCCACTCAACCTCGGCGATAGACTGCTGGTCTGCTCCGATGGCCTGTGGGATATGGTGCGCGACCCTAAACTTGAGGAAACTATCCGCTTCAACCTCAACAATATTGACAAGATGAGCGAAGCTCTGGTTCAGGCCGCACTGGATGGCGGAGGTGAGGACAATGTGAGCGTCATTGTTGCCCACGTGCCAGAGGATGCCATCCGCCTCAGCCCGTATCCTCTGCAAGAGCTAGAGATTGTCGGGCGAGACGTATCATAACATAGCACAATTATAGTCGAAATTGTCGCATCTTCTCCCCTGTGCTATAATCAAATCAGCATCTTGTTGTCTCGAATGAGACGATGAAGGCAACCATTGGGAGGATTTTTTTTCGTGTCAAATGTGAATATTGGGTATCTCTATGCCGGTATCTTGCTCGCTGCTGGTTTTTTCTTCGTGATTGTCACAACCACGCTGGCAAATATCCTGGCACCCCATAAACGCACACAGGAGAAGCTCCAGACCTATGAGTCTGGCGAAACACCTATCGGCTCTGCCTGGGTGCAGTATCCGCTAGGTTTCTACATCTTTGCTTTACTCTTTGTTGCCTTTGATGTAGATATCGTGTTTATTATCTCCTGGGCTATCATCTTTAAGCAACTGAGTGTTTTTGGGTTTATTGAAATTCTTTTCTTTATTATTGTACTGGCACTTGGACTGGTTTATGCATGGCGTAAGGGGGTCATACGATGGATTTAGTGCCACGTTCAACCAACCGACCTGGCGCAACAACCGGCTACCGCGATCAGAATGCCGCTCTGGCACGCGATCTTGCACCTATCGCGCAGATTACCGGTGAGGCTACCGCTCCACGCACCCTTCAGGGCGATTTTCTTTCGCTCGATGTCAAACGTGGGAATCTGGTAGCCGTGTGTCGTTTCTTGCGTGACCAGTTGGGCTTTGACCTGTTGAGCAGTATTTCCGGCGTCGATATGCGCGATCATTTGGAAACGATCTACCATCTGCGCTCCACGACACGCAACCAGTTATTGCAACTGAAAGTACGCATTGATAATGAGAAACCGGATGTCGATAGCGTTGTCTCCGTCTGGCCGACGGCGAACTGGTTAGAGCGGGAAACCTACGATATGTACGGTATCCGCTTTACCGGCCACCCCGACCTGCGCCGCATGCTGCTCGACGACGATTTCGAAGGCTTTCCACTGCTCAAGAGCTTCCATCAGGTGCCTATGACAGTCAAGCCGCAAGCCACCACGCAGGTTGATCCCAACATGGCGGTGGCAGGTAACTTTCAGCAGCAGCGTCTGGAGCATGTGGTGCAGAAGAAGCTTGGTCAAGGCCAGGAAGAGCGTTTGCATCCTGGCACACCCACCTTCGGCAATGCGTTTCATGGGCCAACGAGCGGCCCAGAAGCCGAAGCAGCGAACAGCAATACTGGACAAGAAAAGCAATAAGCGTTTCGATCCTGTATCAGTCATTAATCAGTCGTGATGAAGAGGCTAAAAAGGTTTACAGGAGTATGGCAAAGACCAGAACACGCGGGCAACACAAAAACACGGCATCGACGCAACGGAGCAATACGGTAACACAATCCGCTACGTCCGCACCGCAGATGCAGCGTATAAAAACTGTGCAGAAGGCACAAAATGCGCAGAGTTTGATCGTGCCTGGCATGGTTGCGCTTGGCTGCTGGGGTCTGGCTTTTTCCTTCACCTTTCTGACCAATAGTCAGAATCATATCGTTTTCGGCGTCATGGCTGCGTTGATGGCGCTCATGTGGTCGGTAAATCTCGGCCTGCGTGTACGAAAAGTGCTGCACTAAAAAATAAAGATCGAACACAATAGAGGCTTTATATGGCTACAAATCAACAAGTAAATCCAGGCGTCGAGGGGTCCGAGGGATTTCAGACGCAAGAAATGTTGCTCAATATGGGACCGCAGCACCCAAGTACGCATGGTGTGCTACGCCTGGTCCTGACCCTTGAAGGCGAAACCGTTGTTGACTGCACGCCGGTGATCGGCTATCTCCATCGCGGCATTGAGAAGATTCTGGAGAATCGCCCATACATGGGCGGCATCCGTTATATGGATAACTGCGACTATCTTTCGCCCATGCTGAATGAGACCGCCTACGTCGGAGCCGTCGAGCAGTTGATGGGCATTGAGCCGCCGCGCCGCGCCCAATATATGCGCCTGCTCACCAACGAACTTCAGCGTATCGCCAGCCACCTGGTAGGCGTTGGCACCTATCTCCTGGACCTGGGCGCGTTTACTCCCGTGCTGTGGTGCTTCCGCGACCGTGAGGGCATTATGAGCCTGTTCGAGGCACTGGGTGGTAGTCGTTTCAACGTCAACTATCTGCGCGTTGGTGGCGTGCTACATGATTTCCCTAAGAACTGGCTCAGCGAGTGTTCAGCCTTCCTCGACCAGCTTGAGAAGAACATGGGTGAGTTGGAAACACTCATCAGCGGCAACGAAATCTTCGAGGCACGCACTCAGGGCGTGGGCTACATCGACCCCCAGCAGGCGCTGGCCTATGGTCTGACCGGCCCGATGTTGCGCGGCTCCGGCATCAATTTTGATCTGCGCATCAACCGCCCCTACATGGCCTATCGGGAGGTTCCTGTTCGGCCCCAAGTGCGCCAGGAAGGCGATTGTTTCGCACGGTATAGCGTGCGCATTCAAGAGACATATGA
>JAJZEJ010000402.1 GCA_021828635.1 Chloroflexota bacterium | reverse complement strand
CCGGAGCGGATGGATTGAGTGGGGGTACCACGTCGTCTGGCAGATGTGTTCCGATATACTTACTGACAGTATGCCCTTTCTCACTCCAATAGGCATACCAGTATGGCCCATGTCCTTCGCCTTCCCGGCATTTGCGGCAGCGTTGTTTGCCGCAGCGGGTAAACTGTTGGCGGTAGGTAACTTTACCATTCATCGCTCGTTGCCTATCTGTTCTCAAGGTATACAAAAATAGGTGCGTGAAGATAGCTCTATCTTACTCGATGATTGCAGAAAAGAAATCCTTACAGAAGACATTATACCTGAGCCTGTCTGATAGCACAATAGTATAGCCTATATGTAAGTGCTTATCGGATTAGAGCAACAGGATTCTGCAACTTGACAGGAAGAAGCGCGTAAGCCACAATGAAGAAGAGCTAATGCTAGCAAGGAAAGAGAGGTGTTATGAATAGGTCTCGATCATCGCAAACTGCTTGTGTTCTTGCTATGCTCTTGCTGCCGCTAATTGCCCTGATATTAACAGCAGGTGGGGCATCGCCACTAGAGACGCAGAATGCAACTCTTGGTCCTTATCAACTGCTACTCAGCTACTATAGCCTGCCTCGTGTTGCGCAAAATCTTAATATGACGATTGGGTCGGCTACTGGTGATACGCAACTTCAGTTGTCGCAGGCGACATTAGTACCGGCAAAAGGAACGGATGGAAACGTATTGCGTGTGCAACTCACGCCTGATAGCGATACACAAGGGTTATATGACGTAGCAGTCAAGCCGCCCGTGCGTGGACTCTGGTATATCCACGTGACGGTGCATGGGCAGGCAGGCACGGTAACGGGCGATATCCCCATGACGGTGCAAGGGCCACCCGCGATGCCCATCTGGTTAGGTTGGAGCATTGGCTTGTTACCGCTTCCATTTCTTATAGCCTTTCTTTATATACAGATTAATGCACGTAAACGTCGTCGCAATCAAATGTTGCAGATACAGCATTGAATTCTATTGTTTACGCCCAATCAGTAAGAGTTTGTCGGAGCTGATACTCTCTAAATGCCCGTCGGCTTTTTGTGTGATGATAAAGTAGCGTTTTGTCTGCTCGTCGCTTGTGAGAATAAATTGTTCCAGGCGAGCTTTTTCATCGTCGGGCATTTGTGAGCGAGCTGTCCAGTCGTCGTACTGATAGATGTGGCGGGAAGTTTCGCTGTGTTCAACCTGGAGACCGGCTTGCGTGAAGAAGGAGTGCCATTCCTGTTCGGTGCAAGAGCGCCCGTGCGAAGGGTCGCGCCATTTCTCGACTTTGTTGATAAAAGCGTCGAGAGCTGGGTTAGCGGGAGCCATGTTGTCGATGAGCAGGAAGAGACCGTTTGGCTTGAGAATACGCGCCACTTCTCGAACGGCTTGAGCAATATTGGGAAAGTGATGTGGTGCGATGCGGCACGTGGCGCGGTCAAATGTGTTATCTGCGAAAGGCAACGCCTCGGCATCGGCGATCTGAAATTCTGCATTAGTTATGCCTTGTGCCAGTATATATGCTTGCGCTTGTTCCAGCATGGTCGGTGTCAGGTCTGTCACCATGATCTGTCCTACACGTGGTGCGACGGCTAAGGCGGTATGCCCGCCGCCGGTAGCGATGTCAATAGCATATTGCTGTGAAGAGAACTCGCCTAACTCAATCAAACGTTGAAGGTCTGAGCCTGTGCGATGCGATGTGCTGGTCACATAGCTCGCGGCGGTGCGACTGAAATATGCCTGTACCTGTGCTTTTTGTTCCGCGCTCTGCTCTGCTGAAGGATTGTTCATGCTGGTCTCTTTCTCGTAGTAAAACATATATTGCTTGCTAACAGGGATTTTATTATATAACAATTTGCGGGATTGCTACCTCGACGTTGCGGTAAGGATATGCTAGTATAGGGGCATACCGCTTCCGAGACTACACTGTTGTGATGGAATAGACTAGTATGCCGACACTCGATGGTTCTGTTGAAAACATTGTCTTCCGCAATGAGGATAATCACTATACCGTGGCACGTTTTCGCCCCAATGATAGCGGGCGGCTCTTCCGTGATGATCTGATGACGATTGTTGGTATCATGCCTGGCATTCAGATTGGCGAACTGCTCTCTGTGGAGGGTGCATGGGAGAACGACCCGCGCTACGGAACACAACTGCATGTCACTAGCTTTGTGCAACGCCTACCCGCCTCGCGTGAGGGTATTATCCGCTATCTCAGTTCTGGCCTGATTAAGGGCATTGGTCCTAAGAAAGCCAAACTGATTGTCGATCACTTCGGTGAGCAAACGCTGGCGATTATCGAGCAGCAGCCGGAGCGTTTGAGTGAAGTCAAAGGTGTGGGAGCCAAAGATCGGGTGGCGATTGAAAAGGCGTGGCTGGAACAGAGTGAGATCAAAGAATTGCACCTTTTCTTGCAGTCGCACGAAGTTTCTATGAATATCGCCACGCGCATCTACAAGCAATATGGTAAAGATTCTATTAAGGTAGTACGCGAAAATCCTTATCAACTAGCGCAAGATGTACAGGGCATTGGTTTTCGTACTGCCGACGATATTGCCGTCAAACTTGGCTTACCTCATGATAGTATTCCGCGCCTGGCGACGGGCCTCAAATATGTGCTGACGCAGGCCGCGAACGAGAATGGACATTGTTTCCTGCTGGAAAATCAGTTGTTATCGCTGGCATCGACCATTCTGGAGACGCCCTACGAATCACTTGTACCCGCGATAGAGCAGTTGCGCAACGAAAAGGATATTTTTATCGAGCCGCCGCAGCAATTCATGTCACCATCCTCGCGTGCGACGGTTCATTTGAATGGCGCTGAGGTCGAGATAGATAGTAGCGAAGAGCCAAATGAGGATGCTGTGACCGCCGAGACGGATGATGCGCCAGCCCAGAATCGCATCTACTTTGGCCCCTTCTGGCATGCTGAAAATGGTTCCGCTCGCCTGCTTCGTGGCCTGATGCTCGCGTCCAATGAGTTGCCCCCAACGAATACCCAACAATGGGAAGTCATTTTTAGCCGCCTCAAGGAGCGTGGCTTGCAACTGACCGAGATGCAGCGTGAGGCGTTGCAGATGGCCTACAACCAGAAGGTATGTATCTTGACTGGTGGCCCTGGCACTGGCAAATCAACTTCGTTGCGTGCGCTTTTGATGCTGCTGCGCACGCGCAAGGTCGATTTTGCCCTCGCTGCTCCAACAGGCCGAGCGGCCAAACGCCTGACGGAGGCGACGGGCAAAGAGGCGAAGACGCTGCATCGTTTGTTGGAATATGTGCCGCACGACAATAGTTATTTGCGCAATGAGGAGAATCCTCTACCCTATCAGTTTGTGATTGTCGATGAATTTTCTATGGTAGACATCCTGCTTTTCTATCACCTGCTCAAAGCTCTACCACGCAACGCGCATCTTTTGCTGGTTGGCGATGCCGATCAATTACCCTCAGTTGGACCTGGAAATGTGTTGCGCGACCTGTTGCGTAGCGAGTCAATCCCGACGGTACGTCTGATTGAGCTTTTTCGGCAAGCACAGGAGAGCAAGATTGTGGTTAACGCGCACCGCATTAATACCGGC
Source organism: Chloroflexota bacterium (assembly GCA_021828635.1). The sequence continues at coordinate 216 of JAJZEJ010000402.1, read as the reverse complement.
CAGCTTCCCAGCACACGTATCGAGGCCAAGAGTGATTTCTTTTTCATGAATCCTTACAAGGATAGCAATAAATCCGCCTCATTTGAAGAGAATCCTCAGCTCATGCAGCAGTTTATTCTCGATTTGGTAGCGCGTCGTCTACCAGCTACCTATCACTTCAATCCCATGACCGATATTCAGGTTCTGTCACCCATGTACAAAGGGCATGTCGGCGTC
>JAJZEJ010000452.1 GCA_021828635.1 Chloroflexota bacterium | reverse complement strand
GGCCTTCCATGCGGACAATGCCTGAATACGCTCCGCTCCTGCCTCTGATCCTTCATAATCGGCAATGAATTCCGCGAAATTCCAATGGAAGCGGGAGTCGGGACGAGCTACGTGACGCAGTTGTTCCCAAACCTGCTGCCGTATGGCTTCTTTCGATGTGGGATGTGGAAGTTCGTGTGTCATAGTGAAACCTCGTGATGCATGAATATCCTGCACTCATCAAGACTATTGCGGCATCGAATTATGTATGGGGCATTTCATGATGATTGACAACGACCGTCATTGGCGTAGAACCCATTTGCTGAATTGATGAGATGTCATTACTGTACCATATCACAGATCACTTGTCAAATAAATTACTGTGTCCTTCCATCCTACACCATCCCTTGACAGACAACATTTTTTTGTTTATGCTTTGAACAACCGGTTGCGCAAGTCAACCATAGAAGAAAAGCCGATGTAGGGACCGATTGATCGCGTCCGTTTCATCCCAAGCATCAGGAGTCTGTCACGCATGCCTGTCTCTATTTATGACATTGCCAGAGTGGCCGAGGTTTCGCCTTCCACGGTTTCTCGTGCGCTTGAGGATCATCCGCGCATTGGCGCGGCAACCAGGAAGCGCATTCAGGAGTTAGCCAGGACAATGGATTACGTTCCTAGCACGGTGGCGCGAAGTCTGACGGCGAAGAGAACCTGGACTATCGGCATGGTGCTAGCCACCATCTCCGACCCTTTTACGGGACGTGTCGTCGAGGGCGTGGAGCAGATTGCCATTGAGGCAGGCTTCAACGCGTTTATGAGTACCTCACAGAATGATCGTCAGCGCGAGATTGCGGCCATTGAGATGCTGCAAAAGCGGCGCGTGGATGGTATTATCGTCCTCACCACTCATTTATTTGATCGTTCACCGCATCCCTTTAGCGCCAGCAAGGTTCCCGTAGTGATTATCAATGAGCAAAATGCGGGTGAAAACATACATTTTGTGGCCGTTGATGATCTACATGGGGCGCAAACTGCTGTCGAACACCTGCTGGCATTGGGACATCGGCGTATTGGTTATGTCAACGTTCTCAATCGTCCCAAGTCCAATCAGTACCGTTTCAAAGGCTATCAGGATGCACTTGAGACCGCCGGTATCGCGCTAGATCCGACGCTCATTTTCACACCTCCCACGATTGAAGATCATGCCAACGTTGGTGAAGCTAGCTTAGAGCCATTGCTGACAGCAGGGGCGACGGCTATTTTTTGTTATAATGACGCCACGGCTATCGGTCTCCTGGCCGCCTGTTATCAGCGTAACCTCGCCGTTCCTGAGCATCTCAGCATTATTGGTTTTGATGATATTGACATGGCCGCTCATACGCTCCCACCCTTGACCACCATCCGCCAGCCGCGCTTTGAGCTGGGGCAATGGGCTATGCAAATGATGCTAGCTTTGCTGGATGGTCAAGAGCCGCCCAATCGCATAGTCCCTGGCGAGCTAGTGGTGCGGCAGACTACAGGCATGGCAAGCATAAGGAGCATGTTATGATTAGATTTGCCTTGTTTGGAGCGGGCTTTATCGGCAAGGTGCATGCCAATAATATTGCCGCTCACCCACGCGCTACATTGCGGTATGTGTATGATGTCAATACTGAAGCGGCGGAACAGGTAGCAGTTAACTACGACGCAAAAGTTGCGGCAAGCCCAGAGGAAATCTGGCTGGCCGATGATATAGATGCCGTGCTGATTGCCTCATCTACCAACACACATGCGATGTTATTAAGCAGCGCCATCAAAGCGCGTAAACCGGCTTACTGCGAAAAACCGATTGATCTGGCTATTGAGCGCGTCAAAGTGGTCGTGCAGGAAGCCGCTCACAGCACTGTGCCGATTATGCTTGGTTTTAGCCGTCGTTTTGACGCCAACCATTTGGGCATCCGCGAGGCTATTCAGCGTGGGCAGATTGGCAAAGTGGAGATGTTGCACCTGACTGCGCGTGACTCACAACCCCCTCCCATCAGCTATGTCAAAGTGTCGGGCGGGCAGTTTCGTGACCAGACCATCCATTTTTTTGATCTGGCCTGCTGGCTAACTGGTCAAGCGCCGGTCGAAGTCTATGCCACTGGTGCGGTGCTGGTTGATTCGGCGATTGGTGAGGTAGGTGACATCGACACCTCGATGCTCATCCTACAAATGCCCAATGGCGCACTCTGCAATATCGACAATAGCCGCCGCTCCGCCTACGGCTACGATGAGCGTATTGAGGTTTTTGGCTCGGAGGGCATGGTGCAATCTGGACGCAAGCCAACACGCGAAGTCTCCCTCTACACCGGCACCAAAGTGGTCGCCGAGGGATTACATGCGGGTTGGTTTGAGCGGCACAAAGAGAGCTTTGCGTTGGCGTTGGATGCTTTTATTTTAACTGTTGAAGGCAAAAAGGTTCCATACCCGTCGCTGCTGGATGGCCTGCGAGCGCAGATCATTGCGGAAGCGGCCATTGAATCGTTACACACGAACCGACCGGTGAAAATCACCTATTGGCAACCCGCAAAATAATAGTTTTTCATACTATTAGAGGTATTCGCAGTGATACGCACAATCGGTATCGGGAGAGCGTCGAATTTTAGCAAAGGAGCAGATATATGGCACGTATCAAACAAGCGATTTCGTGGTGGTGTTTTGCGCACGGTGGTATGACGATAGAGCGCATGGTACATATCGCGGCGGATATTGGCTACGAGGCTATTGAACTGGTAGAGCAGAAGCATTGGCAAACCATCAAAGATCATGGCTTGGCAATCGCCTCGCTGACAGGGCAATCGTTGATTGAAGAGGGTTTCAATCGACAAGAACATCACGCTCGCCTTGAACAAGAGGTGCGTGCCAATATAGCATTAGCTGCCCAATGGGGCATTCCCAACGTGATTGTCTTTAGTGGGAATCGCAATGGCTTGGACGATAAGATCGGAGCAGAGATCACAGCGCAAGGCTTGCAACGACTGGCACACATCGCCGAGGATGAGGGAGTGACCCTGATACTGGAACTGCTCAACAGCAAAGTAGATCACCTGGACTATCAGGCCGACAAGACTGCTTGGGGTGTAGAGGTGTGCCAGATGGTTAATTCCCCAGCGATGAAACTGCTCTACGATATCTACCATATGCAGATCATGGAAGGTGATATCATACATACTATTCGCAAGTATCATGCCTATTTTGGTCACTATCACACGGCGGGCAATCCCGGTCGTCACGAACTCGACGAACGCCAGGAATTGCAGTATAAGCCAATTATCCAGGCTATTGCAGCAACTGGCTATCAAGGTTATCTTGGGCAAGAGTTTATTCCCACGGGAGATGCAGAGGTTGCTCTCAGGCAAGCCTTCGAGGTTTGTAATATTGAGATACCATAAGCGGGCGATTTTTCATCAGGGAATGATTGTTCGTCTGAAAGCTTCTTCTCCTGATCAGAAACGAGAGTTGTGATGACAAACGCGAAAATCCGTGTCGGCAATGCGCCCTGCTCATGGGGCGTGATCGAGAATGTAGCGGGTGAGCGTGGCGGCTATGTCCGTGTGCTGGATGAAATGTACGAAGCTGGCTTCGCTGGCACTGAACTGGGCGATTGGGGTTTTATGCCCACCGATCCCGCTCTACTGCAGCAAGAGCTAGCAACTCGTTCACTCAAGCTGCTCGCCTCGTGGGTCAGCGTCTATTTGCACGATGCTGATCGTCATGCCGCCAGTGAAGCGGATGCTGTTCGCACAGCCCGTCTGCTCGCTGAGGTTGGTGGGCCAGAGTGCCTGATTGTGCTGGGCAACGACCCCTATGGCGATCCCATGCGCACCCACTATGCCGGACGCATTCAGTCAGAGCAAGGCATGAACGAAGCTCAATGGCAGGTTTTTAGCGCGGGAGCCAATCACATAGCACGCTCAGTCAAGCGCGAAACTGGCCTGCGCACCGTCTTTCACCACCACATTGGCACGTGGGTGGAGACGCCAGAGGAAACTGCAAAATTTCTAAGCTTGACCGATGCAAGCGTTGTAGGTTTGTGCTTCGACACCGGACATTATCGCTTTGGCGGCGGCGATCCCGTTGAAGGATTGCGCCAACACGCCGGGCGCATCTGGCATGTTCACTTCAAAGATTGCTCGCCAACTATCGCTGAAAAGGCGCGTCAGCAGGACTGGAATGCTCTGCAAGCGGTCGCACAGGGCGTCTTTTGCGAACTAGGCCAGGGTGATGTCGCTTTTCCGGCGGTGCTACAGGAATTGCACGCTATTGGCTATAGCGGTTGGCTTGTCGTAGAGCAGGATGTCTTGCCTGGCATGGGTACACCTAAAGAAAGTGCGCAACGCAACCGCGAGTATTTAAGAGGTATCGGATTATGATAATGGTAAGGAGAAATAGGGATGAGTGTGCTTATCAAGCCACAAAACGAGCGGATAGATGGAATTGTGCGTACCGTGGATATTACGCCAGAGACGGCTGGCTGGCAATATGTCTCGTTTGCTGTGTACCATCTGCGTAAGGGGCAAAGACTCTCTGGCGCGGCAAATGGTAGGGAAACTGCTCTGATCGTGTTGTCTGGCATAGGGAGCGGCGAACTCAATGGGCAGTCGGTAGGACAGCTTGGTGAGCGGCTCAGTGTCTTCAAGGAGAAAGCTCCCTACGCGCTCTATTTGTCTGAAGATGGTAGCTACCAGCTTACATGCACCTCGGATAGCATGGAGCTTGCTGTAGCCAGTGCGCCCACCACGCATCAGCATCTTCCGGCGCGTGTGATTCGCCCGCAAGATGTGAGCGTGGAGCTACGCGGCGAGGGCAATACGCGGCGGCGCGTTCAACATATTCTGGATACCGATCAGGAAGCCGAACGCTTGCTGCTGGTCGAGGTTATCACACCAGCTGGCAATTGGTCTTCGTTTCCGCCACACAAACACGATACCGAAAATCCGCCGCACGAGGCATATCTGGAAGAGACCTATTACCATCACATTCAGCCTGCCGATGGCTTTGCCTTTCAGCGCGTCTATACGTATGATGGCTTTGACGAAACGGTCGCCGTGCAGGATGGGAGTCTGGTGCTGGTCCCCAAAGGTTATCACGTTGTCTCGGCAGCGCCCGGCTGTGATCTCTACTATCTCAACGTCATGGCTGGCCCCCGTCGTGCCTGGCTCTATCAGGTTGATCCCGCCTTCCAACGCTTGTTACCACCATCGGGCAAAATTACCGGTTCTATCATAAAATCGCTGTAGGGACCGATGTATCGCGTCCGCAAGATTACAGGAGCTAGTTATGGATGCAATTAACAAAACATATGATGTGACGGCGATGGGGCGCTCTTCGATTGATCTCTACTCGAACGATGTTGGAGCGCCATTTGTGGAGATTAGCAGTTTCGCTGCCTACGTAGGTGGTTGCCCGACCAATATCAGCGTTGGCACACGTCGTCTGGGTCTGCGTCCCGCGCTCTTGACGGCGGTAGGAGAAGATCAGGTAGGCAACTTCATCCTGCACTTTCTTGAGTGTGAAGGTATAGAAACGAGCTATATTGCACGCAAGCCGGGGCATCGCTCAAGCGCGGTTGTGCTGGGCATCGAGCCGCCAGACCGTTTCCCGCTCACCTACTACCGCGATAATTGCGCCGATAACCAGCTCAACATCGACGATGTGCTGGCCGCGCCGATAGCCGATAGCCGCGTCTTGCTGATTAGTGGGACGGGTCTGAGCAAAGAGCCAAGCAGAAGTGCGACACTTTTTGCCGCCGAGTTAGCGCGGCAGGCAGGTGTACCGGTGGCGCTAGACATCGACTTTCGCCCCGATCAGTGGGATGACCCGCGTACCTTTGGTGTGACGTTGCGCTCAGTCTTGCGTCTGGTTACTATCGTAATTGGCACCGATGACGAAATTAATGCCGCAATGTTGACCGATGCAGGCCAGATCAGCCTGACGCATTCGCAGGTCTCCGATGCACATGTCAGTGGCGATCTTCCTATAGCCATTCGACTATTGCTTGCTCTTGGCCCAAAGGTACTCGCGCAAAAACATGGCGCAACCGGCGCAACCGTGCATCTCGCCTCAAACGATGGCGCTAGCGGCACTAGCACACAGCTTGACGTGCCAGGGTTTCCCGTCGAGGTAAGCAACATTCTGGGCGCGGGTGATGCCTTTGCATCCGGCTTCCTCTATGGCTTTGTCAAAGGTTGGGATTGGTACAAGACCACACGTCTCGCCAATGCCTGTGGTGCCATCCTGGTCACAAAGCACGGCTGCGCCAACTTCATGCCCACCTATAACGAAGTAATGTCCTTCATCGAAGAACATGGCGGCATGTAAAAGATCCGAAAAAGGCAGGATGATTATGCACGAACAAACAACACAACGCATGACGATGGCGCAGGCTGTGATTGCCTTTCTCAAAAATCAGTATGTGGAGCGCGATGGACAAGAGCAAGCTTTCTTTGCTGGCTGCTTTGGCATCTTTGGGCATGGCAATATCGCTGGCATCGGGCAGGCATTGCAGCAGATGCCCGAATTTCGCTACTATCAGGCGCGTAACGAGCAGGCGATGGTGCATGTGGCGGCGGCTTACGCTAAGACGAAAAACCGCTTACAGGCGTTTGCCTGCACGTCGTCTATCGGCCCAGGCGCAACCAATATGGTCACGGGCGCGGCGTTGGCAACCATCAATCGCTTGCCGGTGCTGCTGCTGCCAGGGGATATTTTTGCCCGTCGCAACGTCGCACCCGTCTTGCAACAACTCGAATCCGACCATACGCAAGATATCTCGGTCAACGACTGCTTTAAGCCAGTTAGTCGCTACTGGGATCGCATTACGCGCCCCGAACAACTGCTGACCGCGCTACCCGAAGCCATGCGCGTACTAACCAGTCCGGCGGAAACGGGCGCGGTCACGCTGGCGCTACCCCAGGATGTGCAAACAGAGGCGTATGCCTACCCCGCAAACTTCTTTAGTAAGCGCGTCTGGCATATTCCGCGCAATCGGCCAGATCGCGTTCTGCTAGAGCAGGCAGCAACGGCCATTCGCAAGAGCAAACGCCCATTGATTGTCTGTGGCGGCGGCGTCATCTACTCTGAAGCGACCGAGGTATTACAGCGTTTTGTCGAGCAGACGGGTATTCCGGTGGGTGAGACGATGGCGGGCAAGGGTAGCATTGGCTATGACTACCCACTCAATTTGGGTGCGATTGGCGCAACCGGTACCTTCGCGGCGAATCGCGTAGCACGCGAGGCTGATCTGGTCATCGGCATCGGCACGCGCTATAGCGACTTTACCACCGCCTCAAAGACGGCCTTTCAGCATCCTTCGGTGCGCTTCATCAATATCAATGTGACGGGCTTCGATGCTGGCAAGCATCTGGCTCTCCCATTAATCGGTGATGTGCAGGCGACACTGGAAGAACTATTGTCTTTGCTTGCTAGTTACTGCGTTGAACCCGCTTATCGCAGTCGGGCCGAGCAATTGCATAGCGCGTGGGACGAAGAAGTCGGGCGCATCTATGCTATCCGCAACACGCCGTTGCCGAGTCAGGGCGAGCTAATTGGCGCGGTAAATGAACTGAGCGAGCCTTCCGCCATCATGGTCTGTGCCGCCGGTAGTCTGCCAGGAGACTTGCACAAGCTCTGGCGGGCGCGGCATCCCAAGAACTATCACCTGGAATATGGCTATAGCTGCATGGGTTACGAGATTGCCGGTGGCCTGGGTGTCAAAATGGCCGCGCCCGACCGCGCTGTCTATGTCATGGTCGGCGACGGTTCCTACCTGATGATGAATAGCGAGATTGTGACATCGATCCAGGAAAACTACAAATTGATCCTTGTTTTGCTGGATAATGCGGGTTTCAAGAGTATCGGTTCGCTCAGCCGCTCGCTTGGGCAAGACGGCTTCGGCACACGCTATGTCTATCCTCACGACAATACGTGGCCGACCGATGCAGCAGGATCAGAGGTAGAGACGTTGCCCGTGGATTTAGCGGCCAACGCGCGTAGCCTGGGCGCACAGGTTTTTGAGTGCCAGACCTATGAGGATTTCATGCAAGCACTCAAGGATGCACGCAAAGCTACTCGTACCTCGGTCATCTATATACAAAATGACCGCTACGTGGGCGTTCCTGGCTATGAAGGCTGGTGGGATGTGCCGGTCGCCGAGGTCAGCACATCGCCATCGGTGCAAGCAGCCCGCACTGAGTGGAAGAGCATGAGGACACAAGAACGGCATTTTTTGGAACAATAAATCAGGAAATGCCAGCAATGTAAATGTACACATGATAGATGTAGTGACACCCCTTGTGGGTGCCATGCTCCTCGTCTAACAGGTCCAAGTAACATGGAGGTGACACGATGATAGAAAACGGACAATTGCTCAACTATAGTGCGGGCAAATGGCAACATTCACGCGCCACGGAATTTCTGGATGTGCGCAATCCGGCGACGACGGAAACGCTAGTGCGTGTGCCACTCACGCCAGCCGCAGAGGTCGATGAGACCATTCAAGCGGCACAAAAAGCATTCGGTGGTTGGAGGCGCACACCATCAACTGAGCGTATACAATATCTGTTCAAGTTCAAACAGTTGCTAGAAGAGCATTTTGATGAGATTGCGCGTCTCACCGTTGATGAATGTGGCAAGACGCTGGGCGAGGCGCAAGGCGAGTTGCGGCGCGGCATCGAGAATGTTGAGGTGGCAACCGGCATCCCATCGTTAATGATGGGCTACAATGTTGAGGATATCGCGCACGGCATTGACGAACATATGTTGCGTCAGCCGGTTGGTGTGGTGGCCGCAATTACGCCTTTCAACTTCCCAGGCATGATTCCACTCTGGTTTCTGCCTTACGCGATTGCTTGTGGCAACTGCTTTATCCTCAAACCATCCGAGAGAGTGCCAATGACGATGAGCCGCGTCTTTGAGCTGATCGACCAGTTGGGTCTTCCGGCGGGTGTGCTGAGTCTGGTTAATGGAGGTAAAGATGTTGTCGATGCATTACTTGACCACCCAATGGTACGTGCTATCTCGTTCGTTGGCTCTTCGCCGGTAGCGAAATATATCTACGGTCGGGCGGCTACGAATGGGAAGCGTGTGCAGTGTCAGGGTGGTGCGAAAAATCCCGTCGTGGTCTTGCCGGATGCCGATATGGAGACGACGACGCGCATCATTGCTGACTCGTCCTTTGGTTGCGCCGGTCAACGCTGTCTAGCCAGTTCGCTCGCTATCACGGTTGGCGAGGCTCGCGATACGTTTAGGGAGCGCATAACAGATGTAGCTGTGACACGCAATGTTGGCTGCGGTCTTGATCCCGCTGTTGAGATGGGGCCGGTGATTACCTCTGAGAGCAAGCAGCGCGTCGAATTGTTGATCGGCAAAGGCGTGAATGAGGGGGCCAATCTCCTCGTTGATGGCCGCAACGCTTCTGTTGCTGGCTATGAGCGCGGCCACTTCATCCGCCCTACCATCCTGGATAACGTCAATCCACGCGGCGAGATTGCGCGTACCGAAATTTTTGGGCCGGTACTGAGCCTGATGCACGTCGAAACCGTTGAGCAGGCGATTGAACTGGTCAATGCGGGTGCGTATGGCAATATGGCCTCGCTGTTCACGGCCAGTGGTCCTGCAGCCCGCAAGTTCCGCTATGAAGTGCAGGCGGGCAACATCGGCATCAATATCGGTGTGGCCGCGCCGATGGCCTTCTTCCCTTTCTCCGGCTGGAAGGATAGCTTCTTTGGCGACATGCACGCTCAGGGACGCGACGCCATCGAGTTCTACACCGAAAAGAAAGTCGTCGTCGAGCGTTGGCCCCAAGTATGGTCACGCAAATTCTAAACGTAGGGACGTGATTTATCACGTCCGCCGCAAGGGCTGATTGATCGCGTCCGCCTGCAATAGCCGATGTATCGCGTCCGAGGGGTAAAACATGAAGGTCAAGATCACACACGGCAAATATCATGGCATCAATGCTTGCGCCGATAGTCGCGGAGTGATTGCCGCGCTGGCTGTCGATCATCGCGGCAATCTTTTAGAAGCTATCGCGCAGGCACGTGGTGGGCCAGCCACAGCGGCGGATATGCTGGTGTTCAAAACAGCCGTGACACATATTCTCACGCCGCTAACCAGTGCCATTCTGCTGGACACCGAGTATGGGCTAGAGGCTCTTGCCAGCCGTGCGACCGGTACGGGTGTGCTGCTGGCCTATGAAAAATCCGGCTACGACATGCGCACGTCAGAACGCTTGCCCGATCTCTTGCCAGAGTGGAGTGTGCGCCGTTTGGTGGAAGCGGGAGCGCAGGCGATTAAGATACTGCTCTATTACAATCCGTTCGATGAGGTCCGCATCAACTCGATCAAGCAAGCCTACATTGAACGTATCGGTGCTGAATGCATGGCGCTAGACGTGCCGTTTTTCCTGGAGCCACTGGTCTACAATGCAAGCATCGGCGACGAGAAGAGCTTAGCCTTTGCCCGCAAGAAGCCTGAGTACGCGACCCGCGCTATCAAGGAGTTTTCCAAAGACCGCTATGGCGTGGATATTCTCAAGGTCGAACTGCCGGTCAATCCCGCTTTTGTCGCTGAAACACGTGCTTTTCGCGGAGAAGGCACAGCTTATGCGCGTCAGGAGGCTATCGACCACTTCCGTAACGCCGCTGGTGCCAGCTCGAAACCGTTAATTTATCTGAGTGCCGGTAGCAGCAACGAGGTGTTCCGCGAGATGCTGGAACTGGCCGCCGAGGCCGATGTGAGATACGCGGGCGTGCTGTGCGGTCGCGCAACATGGCAGGGTGCCATTGCGGTCTATGCGCGGCAAGGCGTCGCGGCCCTCGAAGATTGGCTGACAACGCAAGGTCGCCAAAACATTCAGGCACTCAACGATGTGTTAGCGCGGGGCGCGACGGCGTGGTGGGATGTGTACGGTGGCAAGGATGAGATAGAGGTGATCTTCACTGCCTGAGCATTTCTCGATATTAGGACATCTTCTGACCGCTTTTTGTGGTAGTCTGTGAGAAAAGAAGAAAAAGGAGGAAATGTTATGGCTAAACAACCGATGGAGACTTTGTGGCGCACAGTTCTGTGGCAGCAGTTCGGCGCGGCCATCGACATGCTTGAAAACGCTCTGCTGGCCTGCCCCGCTCCACTGTGGAGAGAGCGCCTTTGGAGCGTACCCTCGAACGACTCTTTTCCACAGGAGTTCGCGGAGTTCTGGTATATCACGTATCATACGCTCTTCTGGCTCGACTTGTATCTCTCCGGCTTACGGGAGGAAGATTTCACTCCCCCCGCTCCTTTTATCTGGACGGAGCTAGATTCCAACGTGTCGTCCGAACGGTTCTACACGAAAGAGGAACTGCACACTTATCTCGCATCTACGCGCCGAAAGTGCCACGTCCGGCTTCTCGCGCTGACGAACGAGCAGGCATGCCAGGTAGTCGAGTATCCCTGGGCGCAAGGGCAGGTTGTCAGTTTCTTGGAGTTACAGTTCTACAATATGCGCCACGTCCAGGAACATGCGGCCCAACTGAGTCTCTTTCTGGGACAGCACGGCGTTCCAGGCGAGTTACTCGATTGGGTTCCGCGAGCGAAGGATGAAATTTGACTTCCATCTTAGATAGACGCAAAGCTCCGACCATTCTCACATTACGCCTAAGCCGAGTTAGCGATGCCTTGCGATTGCCGTGGATGACATTTGCAGATAGAACCAGTTCGCATCTAGCGTCTGAGCCTGGCCTGCACTTTCTCGCTAGTTAGCTCGTTCAGCGCGTTCGAGGCCACCCAGTTGCCTCGACTGCTCTGCGCCTGAATCTCTTGCGCCGTTATGATAGCGACCTGATTGAGCGCGGCGTTACGTTTGCCAATCTCGCGCTAGGCCCAGTTGATTGCTTTCTTGACGAAATTTCTGGTGTCGCCTGATTCGCGTTTGATGATGGCGAGCAAGGGCAGATAGCGTTCATCGGGTGTGTGCTTATCATGCACGGCCAGATAGACCATCAGCACAAAACCTGCTCGCTTCTCATATTCTCGCTCACGAGCCGACCATTCAACGGCCTTGTCCCAGGCGAGGACGGTTTTGTCGAACAGGTTGCCGCAGCACTGGTCGCAGATATCCCACGAGTCGAATTGGGCGACCCATCGCTCCATCTGTGCTTCCGTGACAGCTACCGGATCATCAATCATCGTCGCCAGAATGCGAGCCTCGTGCAAATCCGTCTCCCAAAGTTCCAGAGCCAGCGCATGATTTTTGCCGATGCGTCTTGCCATTTGCCGCAGCTTGACAACTGAGACCCCCAACGCCTGCTCACTATTGATGCCAAAATAGCTCATCCCTGTGAGATACGATTCATCGCTAAGCGCGTGCAACTCGGTAGTAACATCAATTGCTCTCATGCTGTAGTTCTCATCTCTCCTACTCACACTCCATACTTCTCTAGCAACGGCCTGGCATAGCGAGCGGTGAAAATGCTATTCAAGTCGAATATGTTATCCAGGTTGCCCGTGTCAGAGCCAGAGGTGTTGACCGCCATTGTCGTGCGTCCCTCGTTTCGCAAAATAGGTGGGCCAATCGTACATTCATGATACACGATGTGGTTGAGATAATCCAGCGATACAGCTTGAATTCTAAGCGGTATTCTGGTACCATGTGATCGAGGCAGGATGCAGTAGTTTCAGAGCAATAGTATTTGTAGTGGAAAGGGGCATCATCATGGCAATGCAGCATCGGCATCATGATAATCAAATGAGCAACCTTATTATTCCTCTTCACCCCCAACTACGGAAACGCTTAATGGTTGCAGCCGCTCAAAGCAATCTTCCTCTAGAAGAATATGTTGGTCTTATTCTCGAACAGGTTGCTCCTCCAGAGGAGAACATGGGCAGTGGACGACTGAAGCAGGGAGCGGTAGCAGATCTCAAACGCTATCGTGAAGCGATAGAACGCGCCCATCCAGGGCAGGTTTCTGAAGATTCTGTAGAACTGTTACGCCAGGCGCGTGAGGAACGCACAAGGGAGTTAGAACTTGATGAATGATGTAGTGGTAGTTGACGCAAATCTTGCCTTGAAATGGGTTCTCATCGAAATAGATTCTACACTTTCCATAAGTTTACTAGATAAATGGACCGATGAAGGAAAAGGACTTCTCGCTCCTGCTCTATTTGCCTACGAGGTGACAAACATTCTTCATCGTCAGGTTGTTGCTGGTAAACTTACATATAAAGAAGCAAGTGAAGGACTTTCAAAATTATTCTCGCTTGGCATACTTCTACGATTTTCATGGTATGAGGAAATAAGCGCACAGGCACTAGAATTTGCCCATCGCTTTCATCTTCCAGCAACTTACGATGCACATTATCTCGCGCTGGCTTATCATGAACAATGCGCGTTTTGGACTGCCGATGCACGGTTATGGAATACTGTAAAAAGCGAGCTTGATTGGGTACACCTATTAAGTAATGCTCATAGTGGCTAATGCAGACCTGATACTTAGGAGCGCGAGTCACTACGCGCTGCATGCCTCTAGCCAGACGTATTGGTAGGGTTCGAGGCGTAGGGGTTGCTCGCATCAACCATAGGCAGGTACTATGTCATTGAGAGATAGCTAGTTTGCTTTTTCCCTCTCTATATGTTACACTGAATGTGGAATCATAATCGGTATTAAACCGACAAGGATTCCACAGCTAGCGGTATAACGATAGGGGGAACTTTATGGCTGAACAGGACAAACTCACCCGACGAGGCGTTGTTGTGCAGCAAGCGGCAGTACTATTTGCAGGCGCTGAGATTATAGCCGCGCTGGCAGAGGATGGCTACGTTTATGGTGCATTACCGCATCTGTGCAGATCATTGGATCTGGATATAGAGAGCCAGCGTGGGCGTATTGAAGAGCAAACAACACTCGCCAAAGGACTTTGTCAATTTCCTTTAGTCCAGGGAAAGCAGTTGATTACAATTTGGTGTCTTCGAGCTGATCTTATTCCTTATTGGTTGGCGATTATACCAACCAAACGTATGAAGCCAGAGAAAAAAGCACGCATTGACTTCTACCAGCAGCAGGTGGCCGATGTGTTAAGTCGGCTCTTTGGTGCAATGTCCACCACTGTTTCTCCACTAGGCAGTACTCTTTCAACTCAGGTTCCCACTTTTGCTGAGGGTCTTGCGGTTGCGCGTATGGCATTGGATCAGGCCCAAATCGCTGCACAAAAAGCAGAGGAGACGAGCGAGGAAATCAAAGCACTCAAAGCTGTCTATGAAACGCGGCTCTCCGCGTTGGAAGCACGGTTTGCGCCTCTGGCTACGTTGAATGAAGAGCAGGCAGAGCGAATTGCCGATCTTGTCAAACAAGCCGCTCTCGCGCTTACCAGGAAGCTCGGTGGTGGCAATTATTTTGGGACGATCTATGGACAGTTCTATAGAACGTTCAATGTAACCAGTTACAAATTGCTTACTCAGGCGCAGTATCCGAAAGCTGTCGCTTGGCTGGAGAAACAGATCAAAGACTATGAACGCTGAACATTCCACATCCCATGACAGCCTTTTCTTTTCCTTGCAAGGTGCGACAGGCCCACAAGTATATGGGCCAAGCCGCTTTGCCAGCGCACTCAAACAGGCTCGCTTTGCCAGAGGATGGACGCAAGTAGAGCTTGCAAAGCGAGTATCCATCACAAAGCGCGTCATTGTAAGCTGGGAGACAGCAGAGAGGATTCCAGGCGTTGCAATGGTGCTTCTCCTGCTTGATGCGCTTGTGCCTGACGGTGCATTGCCGCTACATAATGAGTTGATGACGGCCTATATCCTAGACGATCTGGAGCGTCAGGCGCAGCGCAAAGATCAGCAGAGTCGTTTTTTCCACGTGATGGCACGAGTGAGAGAGTTAGCCTCACAAGGTGTTATCAGTACTACTTTACCCCGTAATGAGCATCTGGTAAAAGAGGAAAAAGCTGGCAATGTGACATACGAACCATCGCAAAAAGTTGGCGAGGTTGAGCCGCTCGTTGCCCTATTAACCCACCTTTACCAGCACCCGGAACTTATTCCCGTGGCCAATGATTTCGTTCGTGAATTGACCCCTGGTGAATAACTCTTATAAACTCACTTAATCCTTCGCAGGTAGGTCGGGTGGAATCAGGCCGTGGTAGATGGCAAAGCGTACTAGATGAGTAATGTCGCGTAACTCTAGCTTGTCCATCAGGTTGGCGCGATGGGCCTGCACGGTCTTGATGCTGATGCTCAGGCGGCCAGCGATCTCCTGGTTCGTGTAGCCCTCGGCCACTAGTGTCAGCACCTCTAGTTCACGCGGCGTCAGCAGACGCAGCGGACGTTGTAGCTCCTCAGATTGTGGTGTGTTGAGAGTAGACGATGGGGTAGTGATG
>JAJZEJ010000257.1 GCA_021828635.1 Chloroflexota bacterium | reverse complement strand
TTTGCTTGGAAAGTGGTAGTGAATGCTGGCCTTGCGAATGCCAATCTGCTCGGAAACATCCGCGTAGCTAAAAGCATTGTAGCCACGATCAAAAATCAGTTGTTCCGCAACCTCGATAATCTGTTGCGCTGTATCGGCTTGCTTCTCCATAACAAAACTCTACCCTCTAGTAGGTAGATTTGTCAAGAGTCTCATACCTCAGTGGCAACCAATGCCTGTTGATGCTGCTGCATGTACTCGTCGCGCCAGGGAATAGCGAGATGCTCCCAGGTGTAGCCGGTATCGGCAGAGCGATAGCAGCCCTTATTGGTCAGCGTATAGAACACACCGGACTCGGCGGGATTGCTGGCAAGCACAGGAACAATCATGCCATGTTCAGCAGGCAAACCCTCCGTAACTTGTTGCCAGGGTTCACCGCGCTGCTTGCGATAAATGGCTGATTCGGCGTGCAACGCATCATGGTGAGCCTTGTTCGGGCTAGGTGAAGCTGAGACGAGGATAGTATCCGGCTCAACAGGGTCTATGGCTACGCTCCAGAGGTAGTGATGGTGTAAACCGTCATCGGGCCGTTGCCAGCTTTGGCCGCCGTCATGGCTCTCATTGTAGCCACGCCCAGGAGTCCTAAAACCATCACCTGCCGCCGAGTACAGGCGATCCGGTGCTTGTGGATGCATGCGCAGAGTATGTGTATCAAAAGGTCCATCGATAACATGGTCTTGCCAGCTCTGTCCACCATCCAGGCTACAAATCAGCGCACCAGCCTCAATAGCGGCGAAGAGGCGTCCGGGTACCAATGGATCGGGCATAATCCAGCGCACATGGCTGGTATAGGGACGTGGCGGGAAGCTCCAGGTGGGCGCGGAGGGCAGTTCTCGCAATGTCTTCAATTCACGCCATGTATCGCCACCATCCTCCGAGCGGAACATAGCCGATGGTTCGGTACCAGCATAGACCACGCCATAATCGCCAGTGCGCTCAGTCGGGCTAACTGCTACTGAGGTAATTTGCGGATGCGTGATGCCATCACCCATATATGGTCCCATCGCCACACCCGCATCACCAACGGGTTGCCAGGACTGACCGGCATCAACGCTACGCCATAGTCCGCGCCCAAAGGTGCCAACATAGACGCGCTCTGGATGTTGTGGGTCGGTTGCCACGCAGGTGGGTTGCATCCCTATAAGTTGACGTTTTACGTTTAGATTACCGTTTTGCTGGTATTCCAAATGTACAACCAGCAGTTCGCGCTCCATCGCAAGGTACATTACTCGCATCATAAACACCTATTCCTTGCCAAGAAAATGCTCTATGAGGCATTTTCATGAACAGTATATCACTAACAGTTACAACACTCTGTTAATGAAAGGAAATGTGACCTCACATAGACGTGATACATAGTCATTACCGCAAGAATGCTTCGATACGATGACGCACGCCTTGTGGCGTGAGACCATTAGCGGCGTTGTGCTGCTCTGGTGTGCCGTAGTGTGTGGGTACTTCATGTGGGACGCCAATGCTCTCTAGCATGAGCGGAATGCTCTGCAAAGCCTGATAGACATCCTGTGCCAGCACACCATCATAGTATGGTTCGACCAGTATGACTTTCTGACTCCGATGAACTCCGCGCAACGTTTCAGCATCAAAAGGCGCAACCGTCGTGCAGTAGAGTAGCGTAACATCTAATCCTTCAACAGCAGGCAGCGTATAGGCCAGCGCCGGGCCAACAGCAATCACGGTGGCTTGCTCACCATGCCGCATAACCGTCATTTTGCCGAAACGGGCAGGGTGCGAGACAGGATTACTAAGCTCACTGAGACGGAAGTAGGTCGGTGCGCCATTGGCATAGCTGTCGCGGAACAATTCATCGAACTCGGTGGCAGTGCCAGGAACGACGATCTGCATAGAGGGCAGACTATGTAATATCTGCACGTCGCCCGGCGCGTGATGCGTCATCCCCTCGGTACTATAATCGTAAGAAGCGCCAATGCTGATGAAGTTGCCACCAACACGCTGATAGCAGAAATCATCTTTGATCTGCTCAAAAGCACGTTCGACCAGAAAGGGCGCGATGGTATGCAGCACAGGGACAAAGCCTTCCAGGGCCATGCCAGCTGCAACGCTCGTCATCGTCTGCTCCATAATGCCAACGTTGATAACACGCTCTGGCACGTGCTGCGCTACTGGCTTGAAAAGTTCGGTACTCACGTCAGCCAGCAGCAATACCAGCCGTTCGTCATCTTTCAGCAGGTCACTAACAGTGCGTACCATCTGCTGCCGCATCGTAGCCGTCATATGCTTTCTCCTTTTTAGTCTCGAATCTCAGCCACAACAACGCTGGGGCGTTCAGCATCACAGCGTGTAAATGCTTCATAAAGCTGCTCGTGATCTCGGCCATTCACCGTTGTGGTCGCCCAACCAAAAGCAGCGAATTTGGCCGCAATATCGCCCAATTGCTGCGAACTGGAAAAGTTATTGATAACAATACAGGTCAGGTTCGCAAGATGTTGATTGGCAGCCAATAATACAGATTCCCAGACAGTACCCTCGTTGCATTCACCATCACCGATCAGCACGAAGACACGGCGCGGATTGTGCTTGATGCGTAATGCCAATGCTATGCCAAGTGCCATCGGAAAACCATGCCCCAGCGAGCCGGTAGATGCCTCCGCGCCAGGGACAAGATTGCGGTCGGGATGCGAGCCGAGTATGCTATCCCACTGCATAAAAGTTTTCAGTGTCGAGACCGGAAAGAAACCTTTATCGGCCAGAATAGCATAGAACGAGACGCAGCCATGCCCCTTACTCAGTACAAAACGGTCACGTTCCTCGCTATGAGAATTAGCCGGATCATACTGCATCACACGATCATACAATACCCAAAGGACATCTACTGTCGAACTGGTGCTACTTCCATGCTTCTCATCACCCAAAGCCAGTGACATTAACTGGCGCACATGTTCAAGCTGACTATTCATAACTTATTCCTCTCTCCTCCTCGTGGTACAGGTTCTGAGAGATAGCTTACCTGTGGAGAAGCGAATGCACAACGCCCCAAAGGCCAGATATGTTTCCTGTCCTTCCTGACAGGCACTCTATCGTGACGTTGCTCTGAAACGTAAGATATAATAAGGCGTGTTGCGCCAAATGGTTTACGTAATACATAACATAGCTATTTTGAAAGGTAGAGCTAGTATATGGCAGTAGTACGCAATTCGAGAGTCGAGCTTCCAGTTAACGGTGACAGTGCTTATGCACTGGTCTACCAGCCTGATGATGACGCCAAGCACCCCGGCGTAGTTCTGATACAGGAATGGTGGGGAATTGAACCACATATCCTCGATCTAGCCCAGAAATTGGCCGAACAGGGTTTCGTGGTCGCTGTGCCAGACCTCTATCATGGCAAAGTGGCAACCGAGCCTGATGATGCACAGCGCATGTATATGATGACCGTGCAAAGCATTGAGCGTGCGGTCGGGGAGATCATCGGGGCGCTCGATACGTTGAAAGAGATGTCAAACGTTGATCCCAAGCAATTGGGCCTGATCGGCTTCTGCATGGGTGGTTTCCTGGTCTACACCGTTGCCGAACGCTACGCCGACCTGGGCGCAATCGTGCCATTCTACGGCGCTGGCTATAAGCCGACCGCCGAAAGTGTCGTGAATATCAACGCGCCCGTGCTAGCGGTCTATGGCAGTCAGGACCAGAGTATTCCCATGTCTGACATCGAACACGTCGAGCAGACCTACAAGAATGCGGGTAAGGATATCACCGTCAAAATCTACGATGCCGGTCATCATATACATG
>JAJZEJ010000751.1 GCA_021828635.1 Chloroflexota bacterium | reverse complement strand
AGTCTGCCAGCAAGTTTTTGTGGGGCGAGGATATCCGCCGCCAGATGCCGGAACAGACGCTGGCGCAGTATCTTCACTTGTATGCTCACTTCCCTTTCACCTATATGACAACGATGTTGCGTGGCAGCGAAAGTATTGTCTATCCGCTCTCGTATCCACAAGCGGATGGCGAATTTTATGGCTACGATCAGCAGGTGCTGCCGCCCAAAAATGAGCCACGCCACAACATCAAAAAATTTGTGACGAGTATCTGTTGGGCGGCTACCGTGCTGATTGCTTGGCAGGCCGGGCAAACGGTGAGTGGGAAGCAGGCGAGTGTGCAGCAGTATCGTGAGGTTGTGCATGACGAGTGGACGCCATTCATCAGCGAGGTGTACGAGTGGGGCAACCGACGCTGGCGCTATCTGGTGCCAGAGCAGCCAGAAGAGTGCCAGCGGTTGCGCGATTTATGCGCCCAAGCATTAGCATTCGAGAACCACTTCTTGCGTCAATACCGTGCCTATCTCTTAGACGAGTTGCAGCAGGGCGGCACACACAAGCTCACTGCCGAGCGGCAGTTAGATAAATGTCACTATCCCGATTCTCTGGCTCGCTAATATCCAAAGCCGAAGCATCGTTTGTTGCTTGTGAACTGTAGACAACATCACAGTAGATTGGGTCGAACGTTGTAGCGATCTGTCGCACACTCTGTAGGTGTACACTTGCCTGTGGGTGACGCAGCATCGTGTTCAATGCTGCTTTGCTCTCCCACTGCGTATAATTCACAACTTTCGTCCCATCCATGTTACAATGAAAACTGGCAGAGATGTAGCCTGGCATCTGTTTAACTAGCTGATCCGCCTCAATCAGTACATCAAGTAGAGCCTGCTGTTTCTCTGGCTCTACTGTAAAAACATTGATCAATGTCACTATTTTGTTCTCTGGAGTAATTGTTACCATAGAATTATCCCCTGATTCTCGTGGAGCGATGCCACACTATTGCTATTTCTTAATATGATGTTGGTGTGCGATTGATGCTTTGGCCGTTAGAGCTTTTCGGTTGAGGGGAATCAATCGGGCGGGCAGAAAGCATGGCAAGTCCTTCTACTATGTTGTCGATGGGCGTGCCACTCTTTTGGCGAGGCAGGGTACCAACTTTGATGCTTTCAGCCAGTTGCTGTGCAGCCTGTTCTGTTTTCTCATATTTGCGCGTGAGTTCTTGTCGGCGATTCACTTCCTCTTTGAGTTGTATGCGCAGGTTATAATTCTCCATCTGTGCCTGCTGTGCCTGCTGGATCTGACCTTGCAATTGTCTAAGGCTTCCTAGCCTCTGGAAGAGCGTGTTGAGTGCGTAGGCCACTCTAAAGAGGACGCTGTTTTCTGAGATAGGTACGCGCACACCATAGTTGCCATTAGAAACTGCTTGCAAAGCCGACAGTATCTGCTCGACGGCATTATCAAGCTGGTGTTTCTCTTCCTCCACTACTTGTTGCCGTTCAATCTCCCGTCGTTCGAGTTCGGCGATTTTCTCGGCACGATCAAGATGCAAAATAGCCACATCCGCGCTACGTACCAGGATGAAGGCGAAGACCGCGATAATCAACTGGATTTCACCGGCTTGAACCAGGAGCCGGCCACCCTCCTGTGCCATAATTGTAGTAAGCGCGGGAGAGATCACAGGTGAGTGTAAGATGCCTATGGCAATAGCAATATTGAGCAGCATGATAACAAAGACCCAGCCAGGAGCAAGCATGGCGACAGCCACGATTTCTGATTGGGCCATCAGGTCGAAGAGCGGCAAATCAACTGCTCCCATGCCGCCTTTGATCGAAAGAATCGTTCCCAGGATACCAGCTTCAATGGTGGCGATAATGATGATACCGGCGGCTATCAGATGGCCGCGTTTATTGAGAAAGAAAAGCGCGAAACAGTCAATAGCGGTTACAACAAGCAGCGTCGCAATGATCGTCGGTTGATTCAGTACCCCTGGTAGCGGGGCGAGAACGAGTAGAATAACAACCAGTAAAATCCAACTGGCTGTTCTGGCGCGGCGAACAGTCTCTCGCCGCTGAAATGGCGCGTCAGGTGAAAGTTCTCTCGGTGCCGTTAAACGGTACCACCCACTAGCAATCCTTGCAAAGAGAGAAGCGGATTGGGAAGATGCGGGAGTGTTGAGAGCCATATGATCTGCCAAAACCGTAGAGTTTCTCTACAGTCCTCCTTTTTCTAATACTATAAGATGTTGGTATCCACGATCTTTTCCCGTAAGCCATGATAGAAATCCTACGAGAGAAGATCGCCACGTCGCCTTCTTTCTCATACTGCCAAATAGTAGTGTTTCACAGCATGCTTACCTGTACAATACCTGGCTGTATTGTACTAAGACTGATCAGTATTTGCAACGCGAATAGGAAGATTATACGTCCCATCGAGGAAAATCTTTATACAATTTTAATACTGTTATCTGCCATCTCCAACTATATATCACTTAGGCGGCATGGAGGAGCATGATTTATCACGTCCCTCCATGCCGCCTAAGTGATGCTGTACTACAAACCACTCTCGATAGCGGCGACTGCCTCGGTCTGTTCCTCTTGTCCCTTCTTCTCAGGCGACTCCTTGCGCGGGCGTCTGGGGAGTGTGAAGGCCAGCACTGCTGAGAGGAGTGAGAGAACAAAGGTGACGGTGTAGGCGTCGTTAATGCCTTGTACGAAGTGCAGCGAGAAGAGTGGACCGAGCAACTGGCCCGCCGCCGCCTTTGCCGCAATCTGTGCCGCCACTTGCGCTGGCACATGCTGCTGCTGCTGAATGATGGTCGTCAATTGCTGCATTTTGACAATGAACTCGTGGCCCAGCGCCGTCGCAGGGTTCTTGATGGCTTGCGTCGAGGCGTTGTTGTAGACCGTGATCTGGTTGGTGACAATCGTGCCGAGCATGGCAACACCGAAAGACTGGAAAATGGTGCGTGTCGCTGTTAGCAATGAACTGGCGCGTGGCAATTGTATCGGCTTGAGGCCAGTCAATGCAGCGGTCAGCGTGGTCTGCAAGATCAGGCCCAACGCGATGCCACGAATGGCAAGCAGGACCATGATATACACATACGAGGTGGTCAGCGTGATGTGCGCGAAGTTCCAGGTATTAATGGCCAGGATTAGACCACCAGCTGCGATCAGCCAGCGCCCACCAAGCCGGTTATAGAGCGCACCAGCCAGTGGTGTGACGATGCCAGAGGCGATAGCCAGTGGTAGCAGCAGCAGACCAGCTTGTAACGGTGTTAGACCGCGCAATGTTTGCAGGTAGATTGGTACCAGAAACTCTGAGCCGAAAAGCGCGATAGTGCTAACCCAACCAACAATGTTTGCGAATGCAAAGGTGCGTTTACCAAAGAGGCGCAGGTCGAGCAACGGATATTTTGCGCGTATCTCGACAAAAAAGAAGGCGATCAGAGATACAACACCGACGCTCAGCAGAGCCAGTACTGTCGTTGAAGTCCAGCCCAGTGTACTGCCGCGCTGAATGGCATAGAGCAGGGTTGCCGAGCCGATGGTCGCCAGGATGATGCCCGGAATATCCAGTTTGGCTGAGGTACCGCGCTTTGTCTCGCGTAACCAAAGTGAGCCGAGGATGATACCCAGGATGCCGATAGGCACGTTAATCCAGAAGATGTAGCGCCAGTTCAGGTATTGCACGATGTAGCCACCCAGGATAGGGCCGCTGGCTGGTGCAAAGACCAGTGGGATACCGTAAATGCCGAAAGCCAGTCCGCGCTCTTTTTCCGAGAAAGCGCCGAAGAGCAGCGAGATACCTAGCGGTCCTAGCATACCGCC
>JAJZEJ010000542.1 GCA_021828635.1 Chloroflexota bacterium | reverse complement strand
ATGCTATACAATACATTAATAAATGCCACTATCATGTAACACAACAGGCGTTTTATGAAAGCAATGTATATGATGGAGAAAACGCAAAGCTGGCGCGTGCTACTCAAAGAGCAGATTAATAACCAACAAGAGCGGCGCAAAATTGCCCAGGCACTAGAAGTCAATGCCGTAACATTAGTGCGCTGGGCTAATGGACAAAGTGATCCGAGGCAGGAAAATCTCTTCGCGCTTCTGGAAATATTACCAGAGAAACGACAGGCAATGCTGGCATCAATCAAACAAGAATTTCCCCAATTTTTTGTTGGGAATACAAGTATAACAAATGATGCCGTTATCCCTTCAGCATTCTATGATCGTATTCTCTATACATATGCTATCACGCTACCTTTGCAACGTGCTTTCCATCTCGCTAGCGCAATTGCGCAACAAATTTTCACACTATTCAACACCTCCATCGAAGATTTGGCCGTTGTCATCGCGTATTGCATCCAATGTGACCAAGAGCAATCTGTGCGCAGTTTACGGCGTGATGTTGAATACAGTTCCTCCAACTGGGAAAGATTTTCCAGAGGTCAGATGCTGCTTTTCGGCATCGAATCGCCGCTCGGACGGACAGTCGCCAAGGGGCGTATGCAGGTCATCAATAACCAGCAAGAACGCAAGGCAGAGTATCCGCTGTATCTACAACCCTATCCCAGTGTCGAAAGTGAACTGGCGTGTCCTATTATGTTAAGCGATCAGGTGGCGGGTTGCCTGTACCTTGCCAGTTCACGCCCAGACCATTTCACACAGGATTACCAAAAACTGATTCAGCGTTACGTCACCCTGCTCTCCGTAATCACCGACGCACAGGTATTCGGCAAACATAGTGATATTCGCCTGGGTTTCATGCCGACGCCCAGGCAACAGATGGAGGTGCTGGTGCATTTTCACGAACGTGCAAATAAACTGGTCACAGATTCCGGCCACACCATGTCCCGTCCACAAGCCGATCTCCTCATCTGGCAACAGATGGAAGATGAGCTTTTTAAGATCCCAGCCATCGTTGAAGAGTGAAATTGATATAGGAAGAGAGCGAACAATGACACAACAGGCAGAACCAAACGAGAATGCTTACCCAATAGATGTCGAACATGCTGGTGAGATGACGCGCCTGCTCAACCAGGATAATATGCTCACAAGAAATATGGGCGGTATCTTTCCTGAACGCACACCGGATGAATTGACAGATATTCACGATATTTTAGACATCGCCTGCGGCCCCGGCGGCTGGGTGCAGGAAGTGGCTTACACCTATCCCGATAAACAGGTCACAGGCGTAGACATCAGCCAGGCTATGATCGAGTATGCCAATGCTTTCATTCAGGTACGCCATTTATCTAATGCGCTCTTTCGCACGATGAATATTCTGCAAGCGTTTGATTTTCCTGATAATTCGTTTGATATGGTTAACGCCCGCTTGCTGGTGGCTGTCGTACCCAGAGATCGCTGGCCTGCCCTTATCGCTGAGTGCTACCGGGTACTACGCCCTGGCGGCATTCTTCGCCTGACCGAGACAGAATTTGACATTACTACCTCTGCCGCTTTGGAAACCTACCTTGCATTGATAGCACGCATGACACACCGTTTTGGTATGAGTTTCTCTCCAACCGGACATCTCATTAGCATCACATCAAAACTGCCATCGCTGCTCCGTGCCACTCATTTTCAGCATGTAAACTTCCGTGCGCACGCCATCGAATACTCTTACGGTACACCCGCTCATAGTAGCCTCTATCAAGATTACAAAGCCGCTCTAGCTCTGGGGCGTGCTTTTGTCTTGAAAAATGCTGATATTACTCCCCAGGACTACGATCAGCTTTGCGAGCAAGTATTTGTTGAGATGCAAAATGAGGATTTTTGCGACCTCTGGTATCTGTTAACCGTGTGGGGCTACAAACCAGTTTAGCGGGAGAGAGCGAACGATGACACAGCAATGAGAACAGAACGAGAATGCTTATCTGCTGACCGTATGGGGAACAAAGTCCCAATAGTTGGATAGCTTGCACGAATCTGACAGATTTGGTATGCTTTAAGCAGGACATCTCTATTCTATAAAAGACCGTCCTCGCAGATTGTCTACCATTTCTAAGGAAAGCGAGAAGCTATGGACACGACTCTGCACAGTGCTAATCTGATGACAGATGAATTAGATGCGGTACATGCTGGTGCTGAGGCCGAAGAGGAACATCATATCCATTTGCCTGGGCCTAGCCTATGGCCAATATTCCTCAGTTTTGCTGTTATTGTGACAATAGCAGGATTACTATTTATTCCGAATAATCCCTGGGTTTCTATTATTGGCGCACCTTTTGTACTGATCGGCATTATTGGTTGGGGTCTGCAAGACCCAATGGCTCCTCCGGCTGATGCTAAAATCCAACCGGATATCAGCGCACATCAGGTGCTAGAGATGGCGCGTACAATTGCTGACCGCACCGTTACAGTCAGCAGCACCGCCTATAGCACCCATTCGGTCACGGTGGAAATCGACAGTATCGATGGCAATGCACTGACGCTGGCGCTCTATGGCAAAGTCGAGTTGGAAGTGCAACGCGACAATTTAGAGCAGGAAGTATCAGCACTGCCTAACGTGGTGAAAGTGCTTAACTTTATCGTTGCGGAAGATGCCATCCTCAACCTTGCCAACGCCCGTTTAGATCAGCTGGCAGCTGCCGGTAAACTCGATGGTACCAAGAATATCTCTGTACTGGTAGAGAATTACATTCTGCACTTGTACGGGGATGTCTCAAAAACCGATACCAAGTACATGCTGGAGCGCGAGATGCTCGGCCTGCCGGGTGTAAAAGTGGTGGTCAACCACATTGGCCTTGACACCAACATTCCAGGCAACCTCGGCAAGACACGCAACAAATAAGTACCAACAAAAAACGCCGCATTTATTATGCGGCGTTTTTATGCTTTGGTGTCGGGACCGATTGGTCGGTCCCGATGTTATTTAACGCTTACGCAAGAAAGCCGGGATATCGATCACATCGTTCGAGGCATTATTGCGTCCACGCGGCAGATCGCTACCGCCGCTACCGCGCTCTACACGGCGCACCTGACGTGGCTGATTCGGATTGGGCGCGGGGCGCTGCAATGGTTGCACCTCTGGCTCTGGCGTGGGCAGAGGACGCGACACAGCAGATGGCCCTGGAATCTCGTCTTCATCCTCGAACAGCATTTCTTCATCTTCCTCTACATCAGCCGGAACAGGTACCCGTACCGGTTGCGGCGGGTTGATAGCATGCTGACGCCCAGTATCAGGCAAAATCTGCGCGGCCCGCTCTGACTGCAAGGGGCCAGTCGGATGATTGGAGAGGTTCAATGGCGGCGGTGTAATCGGCAACGCGCCATACTGCGACGAACGCGCCGCCGCGCTGTTGCCATTGCCTTGCGCCGCCTGATAGAGCCTGCTACGATCATACTCCGGTCGCGGCTGAGCATACGGATAGCCAGTCATGGCCTGCGGTCGCGCTGGTGCGGCCTGCATATGGTCAAAACCAGTCGCAATGACCGTGATCTTGACACGCCCATCATAGTTGGGGTCTTGCACCGCGCCAAAGATGATATTGGCCTCTGGATGCGCCGCGCGACTGATGATGTCCGCCGCCTCGTTGACTTCATACAACGTCAGATCCATGCCACCGGTAATATTAAACAGGACACCACGTGCGCCACTGATATCGATATCGAGCAAAGGACTGGCAATCGCCATTTGTGCCGAATCGGTAGCGCGGTTATCGCCTGTCGCCTCGCCGATAGC
>JAJZEJ010000662.1 GCA_021828635.1 Chloroflexota bacterium | reverse complement strand
TCTGGGTCAACTCTGGCAAGGGCCGCTCAACGGTGCTGGCACGCAAGAGCAGTATCTGTACTGCAATAGCGGTCAGCCGCATCAAGTCACGGCACTGGCTCTGCTCTCGTCTTCGCCCACGTGTAGCAGTCCTGGCACGACGGACTATAGCAGCCAGTACGATGCCTGGGGCAATATGACGACTCGTACCCTCAGCGGTTCCAACAGCGAGAGCGATACACTGACCTATGACAGCCTCGATAAGCTCTTGCGCTGGAACGGCACGACCTCGTCGAGCAACAAAGAAGCATGGTACTTCTACGATGCCGCTGGCAATCGCGTGATGCTACGCACCGCCAGCACGGGCAGTGGGGGCAATCCCGCGACTTCGGCGGCGACGATCACGACCTACGCCTTTGGGCTGGAAGATCACCAGTACCAGTACAGTGGCTCTGGCAGTAGTATGACGGACAGCAACGATGACTACTACTACAGCCTGGGTGGCAGCATGATCGGCATGCTGACTGGCACTGGGACGCTGCAAACGCAGTTCTTGCTGACCGATAGCCTGGGCAGTGTGGTGGCGGCGATCAGCAACACGGCGGGTTCGTCGCAGGTGCTGGGCAATCAGCTCTACGGTCCCTATGGCAACCTGCGTTACAGTGCAGGCACGATTGGTACGGCCAAAGGCTTTACGGGCCAATACGCCGATGCGCTCACGGGGCTGGATTACTACGGAGCCAGGTACTACGATCCCGTGATTGGTCGTTTTCTCTCGGCGGATACTGTAGAGGGCAATCTGCAAGGAGCCGATCCCTATGCCTACGTGGGCGGCAACCCGGAGACGGAGACCGACCCCACGGGCCAGTTCCGCTATAATCCCGCCACGGGTGCGGCCTCTTATGGGGGCTCGGCGACCTTCCAGTACAACATTCCGATCCATCGGCTGCCTGCGCCGCCCATTATCACTCCCTTCGTGACATGGAAGCCTCCACTGGTGACAAACACGAAGAACGTGCCGCATACTGTTGCTGCGGTAATGACCATTAACCTGCATAAACAGGCATCTCCGGTCGATACCATCATGAAGGGCAACCTCACAAGTCTGGTCAGGGGACTCTCACGAAACAGCAATAACTCTTGTAGTGGCAGTGGTTCCCAGACATGGTGTAACGACATGATTGCCAATTATGCTGCATATGGCCCAGGTGGGTCACAAATAGGCATACCGGGTCTCTTCAATCTGGAGACAGGGCAAGGTGGTGGAGGTGGAAGTGGCGATCATGGTGGTTCTGATGTATCCTATAGTGATAGTAGTGGAACGGCCTGGGGAAGCCATGACCCAGCACTTCAAAGTGAGCTTGATGCAGAAGCGCAAGCTTATCGTGAAGAATTTGGTGTTTCCAGCACGACTAGAAATGCTGCCTTTGCTCATTATAATATTAATGGGCAGCAAGACACGATTCCTGGTTTCAGTGGAGGCTCACCAACTGGAACAGCGCCAAGAGTCAAAGCCGGTGAAGGTTTCTTCACCACTTTCGATGTCAATGGCACTCCACGTCAGAATGACTCAGAGTTGAAAATACTTGAGGCGATTGCTAGTCGATTTAATGGTCAGGACGCTAGTGGAACAGTCAATCTCTTTACTGAACTCCCACCTTGTAGAAGTTGCTCCGACGTGATCGACCAATTTACTAGGAAATTCCCGAACGTCAATGTGAATGTGGAATGGTCGCCTAGATATGTGAAATAGACACTCTACTGCTTTGTCAAACTTCGTTCGGCATTTTTGCGATGCCATTGAAACGACTTTCCAAGCTGTCTTTGGCGATACCAAAAAGTATCGAATGAAGTTTGACAAAGCACTACTAGGAAAGGAGACCAATTATGGCATACCTGGACAGAATCAAAGCGCGACTTGATGAATTGCACTTCATTCCCCCTAAAGGTTTGAAACCTTGCACGGAGGAAGAGGTTGTGAGATTAGAGCAAGCTCGTTCCGTAAAGCTTCCGCAAGCCTACAGAGAGTTTCTCCTCTGGATGGGATCTAGTGGAGGAAGCCTCTTCATTGGTAGCGATTGCTTTTACAGAGATTTGCCACTGATTCAAAAGGGGGCTGTGGAGTTACTGGAGGAAGACCAGTTTCCTCTGAAGCTGCCAGAAGATGCCTTCGTGTTTTATATGCACCAGGGCTACAACTTCGACTTCTTCCGTCCGTCTGAAGGAGATGACCCACCTGTGTATTATTACCTGGAAGACAGTGAGCAAACCTCTTTCACCGAGGTGTTCTCCCATTATAGCGATGCGCTATTAGCATGGATTGAAAATGAAGCAAAAGTGACTGCTTCTCTTGCTGAAAGTTGGAAACAGGGGCGTCGTCCCGCTGTGCCTGAAATACAAAGAAGCGTCGAATACTACCTGGAAGGGCTACAATTGCGTGAGCAAGATCGGCGCAACCGCGATGAGTAGCGGCTGTTGCTGCATATAGTGTATAGAAGGGAGAGATACACACTGAATTGTTGAATCCCTGGTGAGGAATGAAGGCATGGGTGCTGTTTGGGATAATATCGCTGGTGTCCCAAATAGCACCCATGCCTTTCTTTTGTGTTGATTGATCTGGATAACTAGAGTATAGCCCGATGCTTGGCCGCTTCCTTCTGTTGTGAAGCAAGAATGTATAATAGTAGTAGGAGAGAACGATGAGCGAAACAGCAGATATCATAGGTTGGCTAATAAAACAAGATGTTGAGACCGTCAGAGGATGGTTGTATGAGGTGTGGGAAGGAACAAGAAGTGTACCAGATGATTTTTCATGGCCTCATTTATTAAAGGCGATTGAAGTATCAGCGAAAACTGGCAAATATCCTAGCAACCCCCCATACCCTGACTTGGCTTGGGGGAGATTGACGCTAGAACTCTATCACTATGTCCTGGATACTCTCGATGAACCAACGAGACGATACTTAGAAGTTGATCTGATGTATCTCAAGCTCTGGTTTATTAAACACTACGGCAGTGTTGAGGACGATGAACTGCTCGATGTGAGCCAGTTCGTCCCCTGGTTTTTTAAGGAGCTTCCCTTTTCACGAGAGGAGATCGAAAAACGCCTGACGCATAAAGAGGTTTTTGATCTTGAGGAGAGCAGCAAGCGCAGGTACATAAAAGAGAAGCTTACCGTTCTACGTCTGTTATCTGAGAAGGGTCTGTTATCGCCCGATGAAGAACTGAAACGCTGGCTTGCCTTAGAAAACAAGCTGCTGAAACCCGACTATATCTTCACGAAAGAGCAAGAGTGAGATGGCAAACCGGCAGCATCTCCGCAGAGAGCTTGTTCCCAACCATACTTATCCCATCCATTCGCTCGTCTGGATGGGTGATGAACTGGTGGATTGGGCCAGCAGTGGTAGACGATTTCGCCTTGATGGAACCGTTGTGACGCCTCATAGCGGTTACGCCTATCACTTTGATGCTACGCTTGTTTCTCCAAATGCAAAGTACATCGCGCTGTATGAACGATTAGGCACGAAGGGGCTACTGCTTGATAACAGTGGAGCGGTACTACGTGAAATCAATCGTAGCTATTACCATGCCAATAACTATGAATACCCACTCACCTTTTTGACGCTTCCTGATGGGCGTACAGGTATTGCGCATTGTCCTCATGACTATGAAAAAATCGAGATTGAAGAGGTCGAAACTGCGAAGCAATGGACTTTTCGTGACACACAGCCATTCGATTTTTTCCATTCTCGCTTCGCAGTCAGCAGTGATAGCTGCTACCTTCTCAGTGGTGTTACCGCCAAGATATAATTGGCTCTTCCAACTTTTTGG
>JAJZEJ010000315.1 GCA_021828635.1 Chloroflexota bacterium | reverse complement strand
GGTCCTAATGGCGCTGGCAAGACCACTCTGCTGCGTACCCTGATTGACGAACTGCCACCATTGCGCGGGCAGGCGCTACTTGGACATAATGTGCGTATTGGTTACTATTCGCAGACGCACGAGGGTTTGAACATGGATAGCACCGTTCTGGACGAAATTCACTCGGTGACAACGCTGAGCGAAGAGGGAGCGCGGGGCTTTCTGGGACGATTCCTGTTCTCCGGCGATGATGTTTTCAAGCCAGTTAGCGCGTTAAGTGGTGGTGAGCGTAGCCGTGTGGCGCTGGCAAAGTTGACCCTACAAGGCTCAAACTTCCTGGTGCTAGACGAACCAACAAACCATCTAGATTTGGCCTCACGTCAGTTCCTTGAAGAGGTGTTGAGTGAGTTTGAGGGAACATTGCTTTTTGTCTCGCATGACCGCTACTTCATCGACCGCCTGGCAACGAAAGTTTGGGCCGTTGAGGATGGCAACTTAACAGCGTATCTCGGTAACTATACCGAATATCGCACACGGCATCAGATGGTGGCTCAGCAGATGGTTGTGCCTGCGAAGAAAGCAGCGGAGCAGATTGCGAAAGTCAGCCCAAATCGCGCTAATGGTCGCAAAGGTGCGAAGATCAAAGTACGCACCGTTGAAGATGTCGAGCGTGATGTTGAGCGTGCTGAGACACAGGTCAAAATGATTGAAGACGCTTTGGCACAGGCTGCGTATCAAGCTGATGCCGTGCAATTGACTCAACTGACCATCGAGTATGAGCAGGCCAAACAGCGTGTTGATGAACTCATGGCAGAATGGGAGCAGCTTGCCGACAGGGTGGGCTAACGAAAAATTTACGCTTTCTTGCGGCCAAAACGGGCAATAATGCCACCAAGCGCGGCCAGAAATGGTAAAACGGCGGCGAGGGCTAGCCAGAGGATGACGAATAAGAGCGGTGTAAAGAGTGACTCGTGGGCGTTGATAGTCGAGAAAATACGTGTTGTTAGTGAACGGGAAAGTAACGCTGCTACCGGTAGGCCAACAAGCACTGAGGTGATGATAGTAAAGATGATACGCAATGGGCCATAACGATATGTGCCACGTGCCGCATTCACGCATAGAATGGCAATGCCGAGACTTTGCAGAGCCAGACCGAGAGCTGCGGGTAGGTGTGTCGAGAGGAGCAGCAAAATTCCGCCTGCAATTCCTAGCACGAGACCGGCAACCTGCAAGCCCAATCCTGCCAGAAAAGCAGTTGCGCCATTCTCTTGTTGGCTACTGGTTGCTGGCAGGCGTCCCTGTGACTCTCGCACCTGTATCATTGCCTTCTGCCCCATGATATTATTCTTGATGGTATAGCTTTCCGCATTGCCTGGGTCAAGCTCCAGCGAGCGTTGAATGGCTGTTAATGCTGGCTGTGTTTGCCCTATGTTTGCTAGCAGAACCGCTCGCATACTCCATGCTAGCGCGTCGTTATTATCCATTTGGATAAGTTGATCTACACTTGCTAGCGCCTCTTGCGTGCGTCCCAGCGTTCCCAAAATCTGCGTTTTGAGCGTGAGTGCGGGCTGATACTGCGGCGCGGCTTGCAGCAATTGTTCAATGTGCATCAAAGCCGCCGTCGGATTCTGCATCTGAAGTTGCTGTTTCGCCATCTCAAGCTTTTCAGTATATTGCTGTTGACGGTATTGATCTCCGAGGGCTACTGTATTGATACCGGAGGTATCACGCCGTATGCCTGGTTGGGCTGTCGCAGTAGCTGTCGCAGTCGGTGGTGCTGATGAACGAAACGGCGCGGCATCGGCGTTGGCTGCGAATGGATTGCTGACCGTATTGGAGGAGCCAGGTTGTGGAGGCGTATTGGGAGGAGAAGGGATTTCACCTATAAGTTGTATAGGAGCAACCTCGCTGCCGTAGAGATGCGGTTTCTGTTGCTCGTTGAGATGCTGTGTGAGGAAGGTATGCAATTGGCGTAGCGGGGCTGTGCCTGTTGTAGGATCAAGCGCGGGACCGCAGAGACCAATAATACTCTGATACATAAAGCTCCCAAGTCCGCGTTCTCCCACTTCGGCAAGCTGGTCTGTAGCGCGACATGAGCAGAGAAATAGACGATTACGCTGTTGCCCATTCAGTGCTGGTAGGGTTGAAGCGAGCAGAGGACGAAAATCATAGGGTGTAGAACGGCGCATATTCCAGTTCGTACCGTTTTGCACACAATCAAGTACAATGAGAATGTGCGCGGCCCGACTGCGTGCCATGATCTGTTGTGCTAGTGAAGGCAGATGGATTGCGGTAGCTGGATTTTGGGCGAACGTATTGGCGCAAGCCAGATAGCCATCGCCACTGCGGTCATCAATAAAGGCATGTCCGGCGAAGTAGACAAAGATAAGATCATCTGGCGCAGTGATGGTAAGACACATTTGCCCAAGCAGCGTTGTAATAAGCTCCTGGGTGGCAAGGTTGCCTTGCACATGTTGGACATCTGAGGCGGTCCATTTACCTCCCTTAACGTTCACGAGCCATTGTGCGAGCGCCCGTGCGTCATTTTCCGCATATTGTAGCGGTCGAAATTGTGCATCCTGGTACTGATTAATACCGACGATGAGTCCTAAACGCTTGCCCATTGAAATTCTATATCCTCGTCTATGCGTAATATTACCGCCTTGCTATTGTACGACATCAGGGCTTGCTACGCGAAATAAACTGTGCAGATCAGGTACTTTTGGGGAAAGTTTTTGCTGTATAGCTAGTGATATGATATGCACAACAAACGCCGTTACGACTGTTATGGAATTGGGAGTTACAAAACCATGCCGAGTATTCTTGGAATAACAGGCAATATTGCCTGTGGAAAAACCTCTATTGGGCGTATGTTGTTGGAACTGGGAGCCGAACGTTATATCGATGCCGATGCGGTTGTGCATCATCTCTACGAAGCTGGACAGCCTATCGCACTACGTGTGCAAGAAACCTTTGGCACTGCGGTTATAGCCCCGGATGGCAGTGTAGATCGTCAGGCATTGGGCGCGGTTGTCTTTCGGGATAGTGAGGCTATGCGGCAGTTAGAGAGCATTGTGCATCCAGCGGTTGGCGGAGCGATGATGCAGGAATTAGCGCAGGTGAGCGAACAAGGTATTGCGGTTATTGATGCCGTCAAGTTGCTGGAAGGCGGTTCTGGGGCGCTTTGCCAAAGTAAATGGTTGATTGTTTGTCCCGAAGAGCAAGAGTGTCAACGTCTCGTGGAGCGCAACCACTTGAGTAGTGAGGAAGCCTGGGAACGCATTCGCGCACAGCCGCCAGTTGCGCCCCGTCTAGCACTGGTCGATGAGGTCATTGATAACGGTGGCACTTTGGAACAGACGCGCCAGCAAGTAATAGCCGCCTTCGCCCGCTTCCGTCAGAAAGCTATTGACGTGTCATATAAATAAACTGAACAATTTGGAAACTGCTTGTAAGATTTGGTTCAGGTGGAACGTAATAAAATGGTAAGAGTGGAAACTTTAACCAGATAAATATGGTTAAGAGTATTTCATTTATACAAGCATCAGCCAAATTGTATTTTGTATATCCTTGTTTAAGAAGGAGACTGCGACAATATGAAGCAGAGATGGATGCGGATATTTGCTCTGGCAATGGGGATTCCCCTATTGCTGGCAATCCTGGCCGCATGTGGAGCGGGTACCAGCACGGGCAGTAACACTGGAAGCAGTTCTGGTGGTCAGAAGACTATTGAGGTCGCCACTGATTTTCCGGTCTCTGGTAAAGATGAGAGTAGCGGTTTGCCAGCACAGAACGGTGCGCAGCTCGCGGTTGATCAGGCCAACGCGAGCAAT
>JAJZEJ010000119.1 GCA_021828635.1 Chloroflexota bacterium | reverse complement strand
CCCATCTTTATGATGGCAAACTGTCGATCTACAGTCTGGCACAAACCACCTTTCCCCCAATCTGTTTACGCGAGCATTTTCGCTGTGTCTCACCTATCATCCAGTTTAGCAATATGCTTTCGTATGAGGGCAAGATCAAGCCACTGCGTGACGATAGCGAGGTCAAGATCCGTCCACCACTGATTGCCTATCGTGTACAAAGTCTGTCACTTACTGGTGATGTCAATGAGGAGGAGGCACAAACGATTGCTTCGTTGCTCGTTGCCGCTTGCGAATTGCCGGAATATCACGATGCCAGTTTTGGCGTGATCTCGATGGTTGGCGATGCACAAGCTATCCGTATTGACACCTTATTGCGAACCTACCTTACTCCGGCTGCTTATACGCATCATCGCATCCTCTGTGGCAATTCCTCACAATTTCAGGGCGATGAGCGCGATGTGATGTTTCTCTCAATGGTGGATGTGCCTGGCAATGGGGGTCCATTGTCGTTGCGTAGCGATGATGCTAACGATTTCATGTACCGCAAACGCTTCAATGTGGCAGCCAGTCGCGCCCGTGACCAGATGTGGGTGGTCTATTCGCTTGATCCCGATACCGACTTGAAAGCCAACGATATTCGTCGGCGGCTTATCCTGCACGCCAAGAACCCCTCATCGCTGGAGCAGGCTATCATGCGTGAAGAGCAGAAGGCGGATTCGGAGTTTGAGCGGCTGGTACTCAAACGATTAGTGCAGGCAGGCTATCGTGTGAAGGCACAATGGCCCGTGGGTGCCTCTGGCATTGATCTCGTCGTAGAGGGAGATGGCAAACGTCTAGCTGTGGAGTGCGATGGCGACCGCTGGCATCCTATCGAAAAATTGGAAGAGGATATGGCACGTCAGGCCATTCTTGAGCGTTTGGGCTGGCGTTTTGTGCGCATTCGCGGTAGTCTGTTCTTCCGCAATCCCGATCAAGCTATGCAACCGGTGTTTGAGAGATTACAGGAGCTAGATATACCGCCGGAAGGTCAATTGACGACAACCGAAGTACAACCTATGCAGGAAACACAACTGAGAGATCGTGTTATCATGCGTGCGCGAGAATTACGTGATGCCTGGAAAACGCAAGATAATCGCCGGGTCATTCCACTCGCGTTGCGCACAGGGGTCAGCCAGACAAGACGTACACAATGGCGTTCCAACGCTTAACCAGGCATGAGAGGCCATTCTGCGTCCTCTTCTAAAGCGGCGGCTCAGGAACCTGCTGGTCGTTGTGGCCGTTGAAAAGTTCCTTTACTGCCGTTTTTTTCTCTGCTTCTGGTGTCTCGACAGATTTGTAAATGAGATCGTGGTGCATAGCGAGCAGGCGGTGCGCTTTGGCAAATTCTTTGTCGAGCAGGGTACGAAATACCTGTTCACAAACGGCCAGAGCTTCCGCCGCCGTGGCCCGATGGGTTGCAGTATAGTTTCCCAGCATGTCATGGCGCTTGGCTGTACGGAATAGCACATGGACTTTCTCTAAAACCTCGGCAAATTCCGCATGTGTCTCCTCATCCCAACGCTGTTTTTCTACCAGCATCTCGGCTTTGGCAAGAAAGCGCCCGCACACTTTTACCACAGTATTGTACTCATTGTTACGTGCATCGAGAATCGCATTGAGGATGCGTTGTTCATCAGCAGTATCGAGAGCTACAACGGAGAAAATGCTGGCCTCGCCTCCCATATCATGTATCTCGTGCGCGAGCTGCCGAAAATGCTTCTCAACCTCTTCAGAATGTGGCAAAAGATAGACAGAGTTTTGGAGCGCATAGGCACCAAGATTTTGTAGCCGTCGCCAGACCCAGACGCGCTTCTGTGAAGGTTCACTGGGTACTTTATAAGTAAGCTGCAACCAGCGCATAGCCTCTCGCTCAGGCATGAATTACCCCCCGAAGTGGAATTGTGAAGCATTAAGTAACATTTGTTACTCGTCCGAATTATCCTACTCCAATCAATCTGCAAAGTCAAGGCAGAGAGGTGGTCTATCTCACTTGTGTGGCGGGCGCACGCCAGTCGCGTCGGTGCATGACGTCGTTACCAGGCTGATTGGCTGTGCTACTCACCATGCCTGCGTGTTGTAAACGGCTGAGTGCCTCGTGAAGTAGACTTGGACGAATCTGGCTGGCATCGATTGGTAGCTTGCGCATTTTTATACTTTGTTGTAGTTCGTTGAGAGTTATACCCTCATGCTCAGGTAATATCATAAGTACAACCTCTGCTAATTGCTGCTGCGCCTCCATGCGTGCCTTTTGTTCTGGCGTCATACTGCTATCCTGCTGAGTTGCTGGTGCGAAATGGACTTCAAAGCGGCACACAGAAGCGCCAAATTTCATGCAGGTGCGTTCCGCTATCTTCACCTGTTCGTGATAGCGTTCAGCCGCACCCTCTATTGCTCCATGCAAGACAGGGCAGAGCTGGCGAGGACTATCATAGGTCAGCACGAAATTATTCTGATCTGAGGAGAGTATCTCATAGGTAAAAAGCGGCGGTGTCAGCGAATCGGGCGTCATGCGCATCTGCGCGTGGGCGCTACGCATCTTGAATAGCAGGTCACGTCCGCTATATACCTGGCGTAATAGATAGGCACATAGATGGCTGGTCAGTCCATTGACCATAAAGTAGTGGCCGTATTCATGCAAGAGCGTCTCGACGGGTGTATGAGTTAGCTTGCTGGCGGCTCCCACTCCATTAAGCAAAACATCATCGTTGTACACTTTACTGGTTAATGGTGCGTTAACAACTGTTTCACCAATTACCGCGCGGTAATCGTTAAGGAGTGCGTTGCCGAAACGGTCCGCGAGATATTTTTCCCAGGTCACAAAGATTAAACCGTGCATATGTTATTTCCCTGTTTCGTTCCTCATGCAAAGATATTCGATAATAAACTGACGAAGGTAACTATACCATTATTGGTCGGAAACAGGTAGTACTTCATCTGTATATTCATCATACCTCATCCTTGCAAATCAAGCAGAGAACAAGCCCCACGCAGCTTTTTATTGTTAAATTGACAATAAAGTATGAAGCAAATGGATAGGTATGAAGTACTATATAATAGTGATATACGCCTGTTAAGCTCTTCAATTTTATGAAAAAAAGAGCAAGAGCAATAAAGATAGTATCCAATCGTTCTTGCTCTTTCTACGTGTCTGTGAATTGCTTGGGTTGCTAGGCAACGTTTCCGATCACGATGGTGATACCTTGACCGCCCCTGATGCAAAGTGAGGCCAAATCAATGATAATGCATATATCCGAACAGATATATAAAACCGTAGCAGGAAGCATACTGTCTGTGCTATAATAGAGTTAATACCTCGACATTTATATTTGGATCGAGGTGGTTTTCTCGACAGAGAGGAGGGAAAACGAGCTACTGAGAAGAGACTACTTTTAATCATCCACTATTCGCAACAGGCTGTTCTGTCCTCATCCCATTATTGTTTCACAGAACAGGTGCTTTTGCGAATACAGCCAATCCTACCACCATTTATCAGGCGCTGTTGCCTGAAACACGATTTTCTGATAGTCGGCATATGGACAGAGTGTTTGTTCATAGCTATTGTGTATCACATAGCAAAGCTTATATGAGCAAAGTTGTTGCTCATTCAGAAAGGTGGGAACCTGACATGGCTCAAATCGCAGCAGATACCGCACGCACATCTTCCGCGTCTTCATTGATGGCTAATCCTGCACCTCTTGGCCTCTGCGGCTTCGCTCTCACGACCTTTGTTCTCAGTGCAGCGAACGCTGGTCTATTCACCGGCGCTACGGTTGTGATTGGCCTGGCTCTCTT
>JAJZEJ010000842.1 GCA_021828635.1 Chloroflexota bacterium | reverse complement strand
CTGATGTTCGGCTTAGGTGGTGTATTCGTCGAGGTACTACGCGATATTTCCTATCGGCTGATTCCGGCCTCGACCAGTGAATTGCGGACCATGATGCGCGAGGTACGTGGCTACCCCCTGCTCACAGGAGCGCGAGGGCAGGCGGCGGTTGACCTGGAAGCATTGACGCGAACATTGCAGGCGGTCGCATGGCTGCTCGACGCCTTCCCTGACATCCGTGAACTCGACCTCAACCCGGTCATCGTGGGGCCAGAAGGAGCCATTGTAGCCGATGGTCGTGCCGTCCTATCCCCCATCGAACTGTAGGGACCGCTTGATCGCGTCCGTTCGTGCTTCATCACACCGATTAGAAAGAAGAGAAATTGGCATGGCAAATGCAATGACTGTACGAGCGATATTACAAGAGGATATGTGCTTTGATGCCGAGACTGGTTCCGGCCATCATCTCCTGCTCGATGCCGCCGAATACAACGGCGGGCAAGATCAGGGGCCGCGTCCAATGGAATTGCTGCTGGTGGCGCTGGCAACCTGTGCCGGAATGGATATCCTCTCCATCCTCAGAAAGAAACGCCAGCAGATTACCGGCTATGAAGTGCGCGTGCATGGTGAGCGCACGGAAGAACATCCACGTGTCTTTGTAGAAATTACGGTTGAACACATCTTCACAGGCCATGCTCTTCAACCGCAAGCGGTCGAGCGTGCCATTGAGCTGACCGAGGAGAAGTATTGTGGTGCCAGTGCCATGCTCGGCAAAACCGCCAGCCTGGTTCATACATTTCGCGTGCTTGAAACGAATTAACCTGAATTGTTTCAGGGTCATATTATACTGTGTAACAAAATACACTAGCAATAGGCCGGTGTATTTTGTTACAATGCATAATCGGTCCCTACTGGCTGATGACTGGCATGGCGTGCAGGTATTTGCCATTAGTTGCACAGGCCAGCATGAAATCGGCGACATCCGCTCGCACGATACGAGTCCCCGCTTTTCCATTGAGTGAACCAATGCGATATTTGCCACTGCGGGATCCATTGGCTAAGACGGGGGCGCGTACAATCGTCCAATCCAGGCCGCTCTCGCTGATGCGTTGTGCTTGCACGACATGGTCACGGTTAATCGACCCCATAATCATGTTCATCATTCCTCCCTGCAAGCGTTGACCGAACGTGGGTTGATCGCCCTCTGCCGGTAAAGCGGTGTTTGCTAGCACCACCAACCGTTTGATCCCTGCTGGACGCATTGCGGCGATGGCGTTAGCGGAAGCTGTGGCTAGCACATCATCAGGTGAGCTTTTGCTATGACCAAGCGCACTGAGAACCGCGTCGGCCCCAACAATGGCACGCTGGACGGCATCGGCGTTGGTGACATCTCCTTGCACCACCGTCACACGAGAAACTGATGTCTCTAGTTTCTCAGGATTGCGAACCAGTACTGTAACGGTATGACCAGCGGAAAGTGCCTGATCGACAAGCTCTCGACCCACGCTACCAGTAGCGCCAAGAATAGTAAGTTTCATGTTTTTTTGCTCCTCTTATTTTTCTTGCAAGCTCCCTCTCTCAGGGAAACCTCTCATATGCAAAAGTTGTTGTTTACACGATGCCGATTGTTTAATCAACACTTGTTGTTTATAATACTACTGTATGATTGGGCGAAGTTCAATCAGCAAAAAGACACTTTTGTTGGGTAAGCAACAGACAGAAAAAAATGTCGGGAAAAGAGTTTTCCCTTTTTTCAAACAGAAGTTCGAAACATTGCGCCCACTCCTTCGGGAGTCCGAGCAGTGCCTGAAGAGCGAGCGCAACAAAGCCGAAGCGGTCAAGAAGCAACGCCTGATAGCCAAGAGCAACGTCTCCCCTGAACAATCGACCTATATTCAGTATAGCGAACGCCTAAACAGGCAATTCTTCGGAAGGTACTTCAAAGTAACTGACGAACAGCTTGATAATGCTGTGCAAACTGTTGTTGTGTGAGATTAGGAAGAAGCCGATCATAGGGGGGATTGCCAATTTTACTTAATACACTCTGGTATAATATGTCAAGCTCTGCAACATTGATGAGATGATTGCGCACAAGAAGCTGTACGTCTACTACATCTTGTCTGTTTGCACGTTGCATTTTAGACAGTACGATACTATACCAGTCAAAATAGAACGTATCGACCTGCCCATAGCGTTTGATAAACTCGGAGCGTGTTTCCCATTGATCGGGTAATGGAATGAATTCAAACGGTGATGCAAAATAAATGTTAATGCTTAGCTTCTGTTTCAAACGTACAATCTGTGCTGTAAGGTTTGTAGGATCAACAGCAATCTGAATATCAATATCGAGTGTTTGCCCTGGACGAATGCCACGATGAACAAGAGCAGCGCCACCAGTCATGTATAACCTGCCGCTTTGTCTTGTTTGCCCTACTTGTACAAGAAATTGCTCAATTTCTAGCCGACCAACCCGTTGGCGCATACTCATCGTAGTAGTTCCTTCTTACGCACTAAGTTTTACTAGTGTTTGTTTTACATCATCTGGCAATAGTCGCTGCTGTGCTTCTGTTTGAGCGAGGAGATGGTTGATTTGATTTTGCCAATCATCAAGGAAATTGAGCGGCAATCCATATTTTTGTTGTTGATACTCTTGTAGAGCTAGCAGTCCATCTCTTCCATTGCCATCGGCAGGTGAAGGCAATTGGCGTTCTTCCCAAAGAAAGGCAAAGGGGGCTTCAGGGAAAGATGGCAGTTGACCAAGCGCAAAGGTGAGACGGAAGAACCACCATTGTTGCAAATAGAGTGTTGCTAACGTGACGACCGCAATGTTTTCGGCTATCTCAGTCTCGCTCATTTGCATTGCAGTGACGATTGAAGGTGCGAGATCGGGGTATAAAATGAATAATGAGATACAGGCATTTTCCAGGAGGGGATAGCCGCAAGCGGCCAGGCGCATAATGAGGTTTCCAGGATCAAGAGTAACATCTTGCTGCAATGATGGATTATTGCCAATCAGGTAGGTGATGCCTTTTGTGTGCAAAATGTCAATCAAAAAGTTGATTTCGCTTTCGTCAAAGTTTCTATTCATAGCTTGCTAGCTCCCGCTATAGTTTCTTGCATTGGTATGTTTGGAGTATAGTATAGCACACGGTGAGCGCAAAAGGCGCATGCCAAAGAACCGCATGCCTGGGTTGGTGTCGTAGGAATGCTTGACAGAAATCTTTTCTCCAGGTACAGTATACTTGAGAGAATAATGGATACAGTTAATGATTAACTGCATCCATGACCTCTAGATGAGAAATACCAAGCAGAGAAGGGAGAGCGTAAGATGTCTAAACAGCAGCCTGATACATCACATGCAACAAAAAACGCAACAAGTCAGCCAGCCGATGCACAACTGGTTCAGCATGTTCAGACTCGTCTTGCACGTTGGGTCACGAATGAGGATGAGAGCCAGAATCTAGCAAATATACATGATGAAACGCTGCCACTTCCTGTTCTGCTGCTTCATCTGTATCGTGATCTGCTCCGTTTTTACGAGCGACACCTGGGTATGAGTCAATCACGTGTGATGCTTCTGCATGAACTCATGCATACTGGTGAAATCAGTCAAATCGCACTGGCTCAGCGTTTGGGTATAGAAGCTGCATTGTTGACCCGTTTCGTCAAACAGATGGAAGCTGCTGGTTTGCTGAGTCGGCGTGTCGATCCGGGTGATAATCGTTTTACCCTGGTGACGCTCACCCCTACGGGTCAGCAGGTATTTCAGGAGATGATGGTCTTCAGCCGAGAATTTGAAGCTCAGCTTGTGGAAGGACTCAATGATGATGAGCACACAGG
>JAJZEJ010000036.1 GCA_021828635.1 Chloroflexota bacterium | reverse complement strand
GAGGATTGAACGGAAGGTACGAATGGCATCGGGTGTCGGTGGACGATAACCCGCGTCGGTCACATTAACGGGTATGCAGTTGACATGCGCGAACTGCTTGAGTGGCGCAAGCAGTTCGCCAAGCTGATGTGCGTATGGCAACGTATCGTTCACGCCGGAGAGCAACACATATTCAAATGTAACCTGGCGTCCCGTGGCCGCAATATAATCTTTGCAAGCGGCAAGCAGTTCCGCGATAGGATACTTGCGGTTGACCGGCATGGTCCGACCGCGTAGCTCATCGGTTGGCGCGTGTAGCGAGATAGCCAGATTGACCTGCAACGGCTCCTGGCTCAGCTTGCGAATAGCCGGTACCAATCCGACCGTAGAGACGGTCATATGACGTGCGCCCAGGTGAAAGCCATCAGGACTATTCAAGATGCGCAACGCCTTTAGCACGTTCTCATAGTTATGCAGTGGCTCACCCATGCCCATCAGCACGATATTAGTGATATGGTCAATGGGCTGGCTACCAGGGAGGCTAATCGCGCTCCACGGCTCGGCCCGCAGTTCACGTGCGAAGTGCAATACCTGCGCGACAATCTCACCCGCGCTCAAGTGGCGATCAAAGCCCATCTGACCGGTGGCGCAAAAGGTGCAGCCAAAGGCACAGCCTGCCTGCGACGAGACACACACGGTAGCCCGTGCGCTATTCTCGCCCCATGGCGGGTAGAG
This sequence comes from Chloroflexota bacterium, assembly GCA_021828635.1. Next base: position 3,121 of record JAJZEJ010000036.1, on the reverse strand, counting down.
TATCAGCACCGACTCGATCAGCTTGCCATCGGCCAGTTCCAGCAAGATTTTGCGCGTGCGATCATCCTTCGAGTGCAGTTCGCTGCGTACCACCGCTGGCCCAATCAGCGCCTCAGCCGCTAATTTCTCGCGCAACGATTTAGGCAGGTTGCTCATGGCCGCGAAATCGGTCACGAGCTGCTGATACAGCCATTGATAAAGCTGTTTGGCACGAAAGGTCGCTTCGCCGCGCTCGACCAGCCATTGTTGTAGCTCTGGTAGCGTCAGGGCCAGTAGGTCTGTTTTCTTTTCGGTTCTCGTCGAAGATGTATGCATCATGGGATAGAGTATAGCACACAAGGTCCACTAACGAATTCACATGACAAGCTCCAAAGAGCCAGTATGCTACTCCTCTCACTCCTCGCTGCTTCTATTGCTATCCCACTGCGAGATAGCCTGCTCTGCCTCTTCGATATTCTGTGCGGCACTAATGCGCACCATCAAATCCTCCAGCACCTCCGGGTCGGTAACACGCTCAACCCGCTGTTGCACTACTGGCGTGATTTGCTTGAAACGCACCTCGACCAGATGCACCAGCCAGGAGCGAGCCGTCTCTAAGCGCCCCTTCTCAACGCCTAATCCGATGCCCTTCTCAATGCCCAATCCGATGCCCTTCCCGATGCCCTCTTCAATGCCTTCCTCATGAGCCATGCGCCTGATTTCCCGAAAAATCGGCGTATCTATCGTCTCATACATACGGTGAAACCTCTCGATCAGCCATGCTAGTTCACTACTGTGCTTGCGCTCAAAGATCAATGACGCAAACGTAAAACCAATTGATGCCAATGCCTGTTTTGTTTCCTCAGAGACCGTCGTATCTTGTTCAATGAGGCGAAACATACGTATAATCTCTTCACGACTCCTGCCACCTTTCGTAAACGGTAGCAATGGAAGCAATGCCACCTCACTCAGTTTAATGATCTCTTCTGGTGTATACTGACTCAATTCAATCACATGATACGGAAAGCTGTGTGTCTCCTCTTTGCCTGCCACCTCCCAGGTTGCGGGCGACGGCGAAATCGGCGTGTCATCTAGCAAATGCAGGACACTCGATGTCACTGGCAGTTTCCGTTGCATGCTCGTAATGATATTATACCGCAACAAACGTTCCGGCATCTCGGAGTCATAGCGTGCTTGCACCTCAAAATTGACAAGCATGAAGTCGCGTTTGACCTCGGTGAGAAATAAACTATCCATCTCTGATTCTTCCTGTTGCAGTTTCGTGGGTAATGCCTCAATAAACTGAGCGTCAGGCAGAAAGAGATGCAAAAAAGCGGCTGGATTGAGGGCGATCAAGCGTTTGATCGTATCGTCCCAGGGTTTTGCCATTGCCAGACCTCCTTGCCACGTAGTATGAGGCTAGTATAGCAGATGGCACAGCTAGTGTATAGAGCAAATTTTCTATTCTATGTTAACATTCCCGTTTCACCACAAACACTAATTCACTTGCAAACTCGAAACGCCGTATCTCACAATCGGTCAGGCCAGGGAGCGCGGAAAAATGTTGCTCATAGTAGGCCAGCATACCCTTGTTGCGCCCACCCAGGCTCTGGATGGGAAAAGAGATCACCAGATAACGGGCATTGATGGCCTGCAACAGTGCATGTGTGGCAGTCTTATCGATCTGCTCCAGGCACGGAATAGTCTTGAGCAACAGCGCCACATCAACCTGCTGTGATGGGCAATCCTGGAGAATATCGCAGACGTTGGCATGACCTTCAATGTTCAATAGATGAAACCAGCTTTCATGCAACGTCGCTAAATTCTGGTAGATATCACAGGCGTAATAGTTCAAAGGTCGCTCAGCCGAAGCCGCCAGCATCCAGGGGAGGGCCAGTGGATTGAGGCCACAGGCCAGATCGAGAATGCTATGAATGGGGCCAAGATCAGCGAAGAGCGTGGCATAGAACTGATCTAGAATGGGCAGGCGCTCTCTGGTTGAGGCATGATAACCCATCATATGCCTGCACGCCTCGCGTAAAGCCGCCGTATCTTGCTTCATGAGTAGTCGTTGCACCTCAGCCAGCCATGTCTGAGTCTCCAACGCCGAGCCGAGATACGCGCCACCAACCTGGTGCAGCTTATTTTTTGTAGCTTTGATGGCCTCTTTAAGATTGCGCCGCTTGCTCAGCTCTTGCGTCCCAATAGAACGCACCAGAGCGGGACAGAGGCCGCGATATCTGGCGCTGGCAAACACCGCATCTAGCAGATGAGCAAGATCAGCTTCACTCGATTGGCTGGCTTTGAGCATGGTGGCTCTCTCTCAGATAATGCGTCAACATCGTCATAAAGCGCAGATTATGGATGGTTGCCAGACGGAAAAAGAGTGTATCGCCGATTTTGAAAAGATGACGCAGATAGCCCAACGAATATTTTGTGCAGCACAGACAATCACAATAGGGTGAAACGGGCTTGTCGCTCTTAATATATTTATCGTCATTGGCGTAGACATAGGCTAGCCAGCGTGTCTCATCGTTAAAATCAGGTTGTGGCATGGTAAAGGTGTAGAGGCGGGCATGTCGCGCATCGCGCGTCGGCATCGTACAATCAAAGATACCATAGCCCATGCGCGTGCAGGCCACTACGTTGGCGGGATGCCCGATACCAAGCGCGTGCATGGGGAAGCGCATGGGGATCAACTCGCGTGTATAGGCCACAATCTCGCTGAGCAACTTGCCTTGCTTATCAAGCGGCCAACCGCCATAGCCATAGCCATCAAAACCAATCTCTAAGAGCGCCTCTGCACAGCGTTGACGCAACTCAACGATACCTCCACCCTGTACAACCGCGAAGAGCAATGGGCGGCGCTCCTCTGGCAGTTTTTTCTGTTGCACGAGATGCTGAAATTCGTCTTTACAGCGTTTCGCCCAGGCAATCGTGCGCCTGACCGATGTTGCTTGCACTGCATAAGAGGCATCTACATGGGTACAATCATCCAGGCAGACAACGATATCAGTATCATAGCTCATCTGCAATTGTACAGCTTTTTCGGGCGTCAGGTGAAACTTACGCTCGGCCCCCTCTGGCTTGAAGGTGATGCCGTCGTCATCCAATGAACCAAACTTAGCATTCTGCTGAATCA
>JAJZEJ010000449.1 GCA_021828635.1 Chloroflexota bacterium | reverse complement strand
GAACGCGCACATTCTGGCACATGTGCGCTGTGCCGAAGCCGATGTCGAGGCCGCGCTTGCCACGCCGATCTACGGCATCAACCTGTTCTATGGTGCGTCAAAAGAGCTGCGCATGTATAGTCACGGGCGGCGCATCGACCAGATGATTGCCGATGCCGTGCCGTTAATCCGCCGCATTCGGGCCGCCGGACGCTATGTGCGCTTCTCCGCTGAGGACGCTTTCCGCAGCGATTTGGTAGACCTGCTGACACTTTTTGATGCCGCCGTTGAGGCGGGAGCGCAGCGTATTGGCTTGCCGGATACCGTGGGAATCGCCACGCCGCGTCAGGTTGAGCGGCTAGTGCATCTGTGCGCGGAACGCTATCCACAGGTGGGCATTGAGTTTCACGGTCACAACGATACCGGTTGTGCGATTGCCAATACGGTTGCCGCCCTGGAAGCTGGCGCGGATTGCCTGGATGTGACCGTCATGGGCATTGGTGAGCGCAACGGCATTGCCTCGCTGAGTGGCCTGATTGCGCAACTCTATATTCACCATCCTGAACTGTTAGCAGCATATGATCTGACGGAACTGGCCCCGCTCGATCAATTCGTCGCCAGTTGCTTGAACCTGCCCATTCCTTTTAATATGCCGATCACGGCACTGGGAGCTTTCACGCATCGCGCGGGCATTCATACTAAAGCCATTCTACAGAATCCACGCGCTTACGAGGCGCTTGACCCACAGGATTTTGGCCTGGATCGTCAGGTTGATCTCGGTTCACGTTTCACGGGTCGCCACGCCGTCGCCCATCGCGTCAACACGCTAGGTTTGCATCTCGACAATGACGAGATCATAAGCCTGACGTTGGCTTTGAAGGCACGTGCTGAGCGCGGCTCACTCACGTCGCAAGAGGTTGATAGCTTCATTCAAGAATGGAGCCTGACCACGCAATCTGTGGGCGTCTAGCAAAAACATTTACTTCTATTGTGGATATTGTCAAATTTTTGTTCGATAGATGGCATGTTACCGCACATGGCACCCACAAGGGGTGTCACTACATGTAGCACCCACAAGGGGTGTCACTACATGTAGGTTTTGCACCGGAGACACATGATATATGTAGTGACACCCCTTGTGGGTGCCATGCTTGCGAATTGAGAAAGGGAAACACACGATGGGAACACTGGCAGAAGAGATTTTTAGTCGCAAAATTGGGCGTACTGTCTCGGCGGGCGAGACAATTGTTGTGGACGTTGATCGCGTCATGAGTCATGATACGACGACGCCACTGGCAATTCAGGCCTTTCGCAAACTGGCAGGACCAGAGGGGCGCGTCTTCGACTCCAAACGCTCGCATATCGTTTTTGACCACATCATTCCCGCTGCTACTATCGCGGCGGCAACGCTGCACCGCGATACCCGCAGTTTCGCGCAGGAGCAGGATATCAACATTCTGCAAGAGGGCATCTGTCACCAGGTCATGCCGGAGCGCGGCTATGTTGTGCCAGGGGATGTGATTGTGGGCGCGGATAGCCACACCTGCACCTATGGCGCTTTAGGCGCATTTGCCACCGGCATGGGTTCCACCGATATCGGCGTGGCCTATGCGACAGGCCGCACATGGTTTCGGGTGCCAACGACGATCAATGTGCGCCTGACAGGCGAGATGCCTGTTGGCGTCTATGCCAAAGACCTGACACTGGAGATGGTGCGCCAGATTGGCGTCGATGGAGCCAACTATCGGGCGCTCGAATTTACTGGCGATCTGCTACCCAGCCTCTCGGTTAGCGAGCGGTTCACGTTCTGCAACATGGCGATTGAGATGGGCGGCAAAGCTGGCCTGATCGCTCCAGATGAGGTCACACGCGAATGGTTGCGCGGGCGCACCGAGCGCGAGTATCCGATGATTGAGGCGCATAACCCGCAGTATGAGCGCACCTTTGTGATTGATGCCTCACAACTGCAACCCTCGGTCGCTTGCCCGCCTGATGTCAATATCGTGGTACCGGTTGGGGAGGTAGAGGATGTGCAGATTGATCAGGTCTTTATTGGCACTTGCACAAATGGTCGCCTCGATGATCTGGCTATCGCCGCCAACATCCTGCGTGGTCACACGATCAGCCCGCGCACGCGCATGGTCGTCATTCCAGCTTCCCGTGAGGTTTATTTGGAAGCTATGCGTCTCGGCTACCTGGAAATCTTCGCTCGCGCCGGAGCTTCGGTTGGCACGCCTGGCTGTGGCCCGTGCATCGGTCGCCATTTCGGCGTGCTGGCCCCAGGTGAACGCGCCATGACGACGATGAACCGCAACTTCACCGGACGCATGGGCGACCCGACCTCGGAAATCTATCTCGGCAGTCCTGCCACCGCAGCGGCTACGGCCATTACGGGTCATATCACTGACCCACGCGAGTTTCTGTAATCTGCACAGCTTGAAAGAGAGAATACGATCATGAGCCGTATCTGGATGCTTGGCGATAATGTCAATACCGACGTGATTATTCCTGGCCGCTACAACGTCACAACCGACCGCGCACAACTGGCGCACTATTGTCTATACGAGGCGTTACCGGAGTTCTCGCAACAGGTGCAACCCGGCGATGTGGTGATGGCGGGTCACAATTTCGGTTGTGGCTCCTCGCGTGAACACGCTCCGGCTGCTATTCTGGCGAATCAGGTCAAAGTCGTCATTGCGCGTAGCTTTGCGCGTATCTTCTATCGCAATGCCGTTAATATTGGTCTGCCGGTGCTGGTTTGTGAGGATGCCGTGCTGGCAAGCCACGATGGCGACCAGATTGATGTCGATCTGAATACCGGCATCATTCGCAACTTGACCACGGGCCAGAGCTTCGAGGCCGAGCCGCTCGATCCTTTCATAGCGCGTATTGTCGAGGCCGGTGGCATCATCGAATACATCCGTCGTGAAGGGACGTTGCGCTAATGTTTCGCTATACTCCACCAAACGGAGCTGCTAGTTCGCCAATCGTGTGTGTAGTCGCGGGCGACGATGCCGCGCCAGAGGTTGTGCGTCCAACCGTCGAGGTATTGCGCAGACTGGCTCCGCAACTACACTTTGTCGAGGCCATCAGTGGACGCGAATCAGTAGCGCGTGGTGGCGAGGCGTTTCCGGCTGAGACCCGCGCCGCCATTGACAATGCCGCCTGCACGCTGTTTGGCGCGAGCGGTGGCCCCAGTCGGCCCGTTTTGTGGTATCTGCGCTGGGGCAAGCAGACCGCCGTGAATATTCGCCCCGTGCGTTGGTACTCTGGCTATCGCAGTCCCATGTCGCACCCTGAGCGCATCGACTATGTGATTGTGCGCGACAATCTTGAAGGCATGTATCCGCCACGCGAGGGCGATATCCGCGAGTTGCCAACGCTTGCCAGCAGTGGTTCATGGTGGCAACCGCCGACGGGTAAAGAGGTGGGTAGCTACGCCGTGCGTGTCAGCACCGATGAGCAGGCGCGGCGTGTGGCGTTAGCAGCCTGCGAACTGGCTATGCGTCGTCAGGCAATGGGCTATCCTGGCATTGTCACGTTGGGTGCAAAATATTCTATTTTGCCACGTACCGATGGCCGCTTTCGTGCTATCGTCAAAGAGACGGTGCAGCAGTATCGCAGTTTGAGCTATCGTGAATATTTGATTGATGATCTGGCTCGTCGCCTGGTGGTTGAGCCAGAGACACTGGATGTGGTAGTGATGGGCAATGAACATGGCGATATTCTGGCCGATGCTGCCAGTGGCACTATCGGCGGTCTGGGCCTGGCTCCCAGCGGCTGCTATGGCGAAAATTATGCCTATTTCGAGCCGGTACATGGTTCCGCGCCCGACATTGCCGGAAAAGGTATCATCAATCC
>JAJZEJ010000750.1 GCA_021828635.1 Chloroflexota bacterium | reverse complement strand
CTTGGCTATAAAGCATCCGCTGAGCAGTTTGGCCCACGCCAACTGCTAGACTTCACGGTAGAAGCTGAAGAATGCGGTTTTGATAGCGTCTGGATTAGCGATCACTTCCAGCCCTGGCGGCACACGAATGGTCACGCGCCCTTCGCGCTCTCCTGGCTAGGTTCGGCTGCTGAACGCACCAAACGGGTTGTCCTGGGAACCAGTGTCTTAACTCCCACTTTCCGATATCAGCCGGCTATAGTTGCCCAGGCATTTGGCACGCTTGGCGCACTCTACCCTGGGCGTATCATTCTGGGTGTCGGCTCTGGCGAATCACTCAATGAAGTTGCCGTAACAGCCTCTGAATGGCCTCCCGCGAAGGAACGATTGGCCCGTTTGCGTGAAGCAGTTGACTTGATTCGCCGCCTCTGGTCCGACGAAATGGTCACATTCAATGGTCAATATTACCACACCCTCAACGCTACCATCTATGATAAGCCCGATCAGCCGGTGCCGATCTACATCAGCGCCGGTGGCCCCGTTGCCGCGAAATTTGCAGGGCGTGTGGGCGATGGCTTCATCTGCACCTCTGGCAAAGGTGACGAACTCTACCGCGATCAACTGATTCCGGCGTTAGAAGAGGGTGCGAGAGCCGTCAGTCGTGACCCATCGACTATCGAACGCACCATCGAGGTCAAAGTCGCGTTCGATACCGACAAAGAGCGAGCAATGGCCGACACACGCATCTGGGCCGCGCTAGCCTTACCCGCCGATGAGAAGGTCAGCATTCACGATCCACGCGAGATGGAGCGCAAAGCGGAGACAGTGGCCGACCAGGCTCACCGGCGCTGGCTCGTCTCGGATGATCCCGAAGAGCATGTAGAGCAGGTTGCGCACTACATCAAGCTAGGTTTCACGCACCTAGTCTTCCACGCCCCTGGCGATGACCAATCGCGTTTCCTGCAATTGTACGCCAAAGAAATCCTGCCACGCCTTCGTCAGCGTTGGGGCTAACCCGTCTATAGGCTTGCCAGGATACCATCAGATATCCTGGCAAGCCTCATTCCCACCACATAATTCACAAACCCTATCTCAAACACTCGGCTTTCTTGACAAAGATATCTTGACTGTTAATATAATTAGACATGAAGATACTTGATGAAGGAGGAATAACCAATGGCGACAGAACGGCTGATCGACGATATGCAGACACTCTATCACCTGATTCGCCGCGCATCGCATCCCATCCATCGCGCTGAGATGACACCTGAACAGTACTGGCTACTACGCCTGCTACGCCGAAGAGGTTCACTCAGCATCAGCGAACTGGCAGACGCGCTCGGTGTCACCGGTAGCTCCGTGACCACCGCATGCAAGCGACTGGAAAAAGCGGGGCTTGTCACCCGCGAACGACAGAGCGATGATGAACGCATGGTACGGGTGATGCTCACAGAACAGGGACACGAACAAGTGGAGGCATGGCAACAACGACGACGAGAATTTCTGCAAGAGCTACTCGCCCCACTTGACCCGGAACAACAAGCTACGCTCCAGGAACTCCTGGAGTGTATTCTGCACGAGGCACGATAAGGAGATTTTACTATGATGATGGGTCCAGGCAGAGGCATAGGAACGGGCATGGGTGCCATCTGGCGACAGCGTCAGACACTGGGCTATCTGCAAGAGGGCAAACCTAATGTGCGGCGGACACTACGTCGCTTGTGGAAGATTATCACACCCTATCGCGGGCAATTCATTGGCGGCACAGCACTTCTGCTCGGCGGTGTGGCATTAGGGCTTATTCCGCCTCTCCTTATTCGCCAGATCATCGATAAGGCTATTCCTACACATAACATGCAACTGGTCGTGTTGCTAGGCATAGGCATGATTATCTTTCCGGTGCTGAGCGCACTACTTGGCTTATTACAAAATTACATTAGTGTGCTGGTTGCGCAAAGCATGATCGCCGACTTGCGCGAACAACTCTATCGGCATATTCAATCGCTGGGCATCGATTTCTTTACCTGGACACGCGGTGGTGAAATTCAGAGCCGATTTCTTAACGATGCGGCTGCTTTGCAGGGCGTGTTGACACAATCATTCCTCGGCACACTATCAAACTTGATTACCGTTATTGGCGCACTGATCATCATGGCAACTATTGACTGGCCTTTGGCGCTGGTAGCGGCGCTCGTACTACCAACATTCGCTTTTCCGGTACTGCATTTCGGACAACGTACCTATTCAGCCACTGAATTGACCCAGAAGGCACTTAGTCGGCTCTCTACGCTCCTTGAAGAGACGCTGAACCTCTCTGGGGCGCTGGTTATCAAAACGTTCGGTACAGAAAAGCACGAGTTGGGACGCTTCCGCGCAGAGAATCAAGAGGTACGTAAAGCACAGGTAGCACAGGCGCTGCTTGGACAATGGGCCGCCGTCGTGCTACAAGGATTGGCTGCAATTGGGCCAGCATTGCTCTACACATTTGGTGCTTATCTGGTCATCAGTCGCTCTATTCCCCTGGGAACGGTGGTAGCCTTTGCCGCCTATCTCTCCCAACTCTATCGTCCAGCCTCTTCGCTAGCCGGTGCAAACACCACTATTCTCGGAGGATTGGCGCTCTTTGACCGGCTCTTCCAGGTACTCGACATTGAGCCAACGGTGAAAGCCGCTACAAATCCTCAGCCGCTACCAGCGACCTCAACGCAAGGTATGAGCTTTGAGGATGTCACCTTCCATTATACAGATGGCCCCGATGTGCTACATGACATCTCATTCATAGCTCCTCCAGGTCAATTAACCGCACTGGTCGGCCCTAGTGGCGCGGGAAAATCAACCATCCTTTCACTGGCAGCACGCTTGTATGACCCGTCAGAGGGTAGCGTGAGATTGGAAGGTATTGATCTCAAAAACATAGAGAATGAGGCATTACGCCAGCGTATCGCAGTCGTCACACAGGAAATCTTTCTTTTCCATACGACCTTGCGTGAAAATCTGCTCTACGGCGCACCAGAGGCTACTGAGGAAGAATTGTTGGCTGCTATTGCCGCCTCTCAACTACAAGAACTGGTCGAACGTCTACCGGATGGCCTGGATACCATTGTAGGCGAGCGCGGCTACCGTTTATCCGGTGGAGAGAAACAGCGTGTCGCCATTGCACGCGCCATCTTGCGCAAAGCGCCCTACCTGCTATTAGATGAGGCAACCAGTTCACTAGACTCACAAGCCGAGCGCCTGATCCAGCGTGCGCTAGAAACTTTGATGCAAGGTCGAACGGTTATCGCCATTGCTCATCGTCTCTCAACCATCCAACGTGCAAACCAAATCCTGGTCATTGAACAGGGTCATATCGTCGAATGCGGTACGCATGACACCTTGCTAGCACAATCGGGGCTTTACCAGCATCTCTATGAAGCTCAATTCAATGCTCCACCAGATATCGAACAGGAAAACACTCAAGAAGCTACGCAATCCGCACAGGCAACGCAAGCTCAAAACGGTCGGGGGAAACGCGCTCTACGATCTTTTCCTAGATAGGCAAACGGAATGAAACAGCAGAAAAACGAACCATCCACAGACAAAATATCCAATCATGAAACGACAACACACGAGACAGAGCAAGAGTCTATCACGTGGCGTACAAGACTGTGGCACTTCATCTCACCTGAGTGGATGACCCGCGATATGAATCTCTTGCTCTTTGCGCGTGTTTTTATAAGTTCTACACGTGCATTATCAGGCATTGTCGTACCAATTTATCTAGCCGTGATCGGTTTCCAGGGCTTAATGCTCGGCATTCTTTTCACTGTGACGGCGCTGGTCTCCGCGCTCCTCTCTACCGCAATTGGACTGCTCTCAGACCGCATCGG
>JAJZEJ010000529.1 GCA_021828635.1 Chloroflexota bacterium | reverse complement strand
CTGCCAGACGTATCAAGGCTGGTGACCTGCATCAGCGTGTGCCGGTACCAACTCCGCATGACGAGATACAATACTTGGCGCTCACGCTTAACGAAATGCTGGCATCACTCGATCAGGCATTTAGCCATCAGCGCCGCTTCGTTGCCGATGCCTCACACGAACTGCGCACCCCTGTCGCTGTTATCCGCAACAAGGCCGGTATTGCCCTGCTAGGTACCCCAACACTGACGGAGACCACCACCGTCCTGCAAGAGATTCGCGGCGAGACCGAGCGTCTGAGCCAACTCATCAACGATCTGCTAGCTCTGGCACGTGGCGATGAAGGACAGGTCCATTTCGAGCGTGAGCCAGTACAATTCGACGTACTCGTGGAGACCGTCGCCGCTACCACTGAGGTGTTGGCAAGCGAGCGCAACATTCATCTGACCGTGCAAATATGTGAACCTGTCACGCTGATAGGAGACGAAGCGCGTCTGATTCAGGTCGTGATGAACCTGCTGGACAACGCCATTCGCTACACGAACACTGGTGGCTATGTCCAGGTAGCAATCGAGAAGAGTGCCACGCACGCACGTTTGATGGTACAAGATACCGGCATCGGCATTGCCTACGAACACCTGCCGCACATCTTCGAGCGTTTCTACCGCGCTGACCCGGCTCGTGAGCGCACCGGCAGTAGCAGTAGTGGTCTGGGTCTTGCCATCGTCGAGTGGATTGTGCGCGTCCACGGCGGCACAATCCAGGTTGTTAGCCAGCCAGGGCGAGGCTCGTGCTTCACTGTACTACTCCCACTTGGGTTGGTGTAAAGCCGCAGCAATGCCGTAGAGTGAGCTTGCCCCGCTTTGATAGAGTCAGGGAACATGGAATGTATTGAACTCGATCAAGCGGGGAAGCATATCGAAAAACTTACAGGGCTTCATCACACCTGGAGTTTGACGAAGGCTTGCAGGGCGTCGGCGGATCGCTGGTAGCCACCAGCTTTATGAACCTCCTCCTGCATCTGGTGGATACGGGCATAAAACGTCGGGTCACTACTGACACGTGACACTCCGTTACGAAGCATCTCAGCAGTGATTGATGCGTAAGGTAGCATGAGTCCCAGGCCAAGTTCATCTATACGCTTGGCATTCACCACGTGATCTGCCAATGGTGGAGGAACCACGATTAGTGGTACTCCTGTCGCTAGCGCCTCTGAGATCGTGGCCATGCTACCATGCGTTATACAGATACTCGCGTGTTTGAGTATCTCCAATTGTGGAACATACGTTTGCACGATAAAGTTGCTGGGGACAGATGCCAGTTTCTGCTGATCCACATTGTGGCCTATCGACATAACAACTTTCCACGGCGTCTCAGCAAATGCCGCGAAACACAGATTGAAAAAATCAGGTCTATCATTATAAACAGTACCCTGAGAGATGTAAATCACCGATTGCTGCTTGAGTTGCTCAAAAGGAAACTCGATTTGCTCCTGGCGTGGAGCGATAGAAGAGCCGACAAAGCAGTATTGTTCGCCGAAGAAATCCTCATTGATCTGGAATGCACGCGGCAAGGTGACGATGTTGAGTTCCTCTTCGTGTGTGAAGATACTGCCAATGTGGAAAGGCTTGACATGATACTCATTACACAGTTTGCGCATTGATGCCTGGAATGCTTGCAGACCTTCAGGGTCTTGAAAGGCATTCTCCTTGAAAATGTTCGCAAGCTGTCTTGTGAAAACGAACATCATCCGATGTTGAACAGCGGGGATATGCAATATCTCCGCAATGATGCGACCACTCAAGCACATCGTATCGTAGACGATACAATCAGGCTGCTCTTTGCGTATCTCTTCCAATAGTTGTGGGATAACAAAAAGACTCTCATCGAGCATGTACATGGGCAGACCAACTGGCTTACCAGAGGAGAAAGCGGTTTTATTGATGACCGCAATCTTTGACTCATAGCTGCGGAACATTGCTCCGGTTGCTTCTATCAACTGCCGAAAGGGGGCAGTTAAATAGTAGATTACCTCATCACCTCGTGCTATAAGCTCCTGCACGACAGGTAAAGTCGGATTAATGTGTGACCTCGATGGAAGGTTTATGAAGACGAACTTCGCCATAGTGATACCTCCTTCTCCACGATGTTCTGACTTCTGTTCACATGCGCCACCAGACAAAATGTGTGTATCTTCGTCTGTGTTTGCGCTAAAGGCATGGTAGCGCAACAAACTTACCGAGAAATCACCAGGTTGGTAAGCGAACAACACTTTGCAACACTGAAATTACCAAGCAGGAAAGCTTCTGGTAAACACGGCGCGGCATACTCAGCAAGTACGAACGGTCGATAGTAAAAAATACATAGTGTTGAAAAGGAAGAAGCATTCTCATGTCTACACCCATTATGCCTGGAGCCGAGCCGCTCTCTGTCTCCGAAGGTTCTCAGGGCGGCGTATTGCTGCTGCATGGTTATACAGCTACCCCACAGCAAATTCGCCCCTGGGCGATGGCCTTTGCCCAGGCAGGCTTTGCTGTGGAGGCACCATTGCTACCTGGTCACGGGACGATAGCTGAAGAGATGATTGATACCCGCTGGTCTGACTACATGGACTGCGCGGAAGCTGCGTATCGCAAACTCGCTGCTCACCATCAGCGCGTGCTGGTAGGCGGGCTATGCCTGGGCGGAACTATCGCTGCTTCGCTCGCAATGCAGCATTCCACAACAACCTCCGGGCTGATACTCATCAATAGCTATCTGAAATCTCCTCGTGGAGGCAACGCAGAATCTATCGGCGCACTGCTCAAAAGCGGCAAACAGTTTTTTTCATGGCCTTCGCGTCCCAAACAGGTAGAAGACCCGCAAGCACCTGCTATCCTTTCTTATGATAAGGTTGCCATTGCTCCGATGCCATCGTTGGGCATGGCATGTATCGAAATAATGCAGCGCATTGATGAAGTTCACTGCCCCGTTCTCGTCTTCACGAGCATGCTCGACCCTGAGGTTAATTTGGAGGACAGGTGGTTCGACAGAGCATCGGGACCGGTTGAGCATATTCTTCTTGCCCGCAGTAACCATGTGGCAACGCTCGACTACGATAAAGGCGTCATTGAAGAACGCTCTATCGCCTTTGCCCACGCTGTCATCGATGGGAAGCGTGAGCGATTGCCTCTAGGCGCTACCTGGTAATCAAAAGGAAGAGCATCGTTGCGGATAACCCAACGATTTTCTCGTGATGCTTGTAAAGTTTCTTGTACGATAAACATGGAAAGCGAGGGTATATTAGTGGCAACCAGTCCACAGAATCCTCCTGCTATTGAGGTGCGTAACCTTGTCAAACGCTATCCTAAAGCAGCTACGAACGCGGTAGATGATATCAACTTTACCGTCCAGCGCGGCGAGATTTTTGGCCTGTTAGGGCCGAATGGCGCAGGCAAGACAACGACGATAGGCATTTTGACAACCAGCATTCTTCCTACTAATGGCAGTGTACAGATCATGCATATTGATGTTGCACGTGACCCCATCGGTGTCAAACAGCGCATCTCTGTCGTGCCGCAAAAGAGTAATCTCGATCAGCATTTGACTGCTCGTGAGATTTTAACCTTTCATGCCAGCTATCATGGTATAAGCCGGTCGCAGCGCACTGAGCTTGCTGACCGCTTGCTAGCGGAATTCGGCCTCACAAAACGCGGCCGAGAGATGGTGGGCAGCTACTCAGGCGGTATGGCTCAGCGCATCATGATTGCACGCGCACTCATGCATACACCGGATGTACTGTTTCTTGACGAACCTACCAATAATCTCGACCCTCAATCACGCCTCTTCCTCTGGGAACGCATCCGTGAGTTGCAAGAACGCGGCACGACAGA
>JAJZEJ010000836.1 GCA_021828635.1 Chloroflexota bacterium | reverse complement strand
AAAGCATTATCCCTTAGCCGAGCGCCGTAAGGAGCAAGATACAGAGACCCTAAAGTCTTATGTCATTTGCAATTTTCCTAAAATACGGTATACTTTTCCCTGAACAAGGTTGCTTTAATAGGCTACTTCACAGAACGAAGGGCGTCAGGTTTCGGGAAGTGGCACGTATGAGCGGGTAGGAGAGCGATCACATATGTCCCTGATAAACATGGCGAAACGCGAAATAAACTGTAAAATTGTCTACTACGGCATTGGTCTGTGTGGCAAAACCACCAACCTGCATTACATTCATAAGGTTGTTAACCCACATGATGTGGGGGATATGGTCTCCATCGACACAGAGACCGAGCGTACCTTGTACTTTGACCTCCTTCCATTGGAACTTGGAAAGGTGCATGGCTTTCAGATTCGTTTCCAACTTTACACGGTTCCCGGTCAGGTTCTCTACCAACAGACGCGCGTTTCCGTCCTCAAAGGGGCTGATTGCGTCATTTTCGTAGCTGACTCACAAGCCAGCAAGCTGCAAGAGAATATTGAGAGTTGGAACGAGTTGCAGGAACAACTCAGGCGCTTAAATAAAGATGTAGCAAACTTCCCACTGGTCATGCAGTGGAACAAGCGTGATCTGCCCGATATCCTGTCTACCCCCATGCTGGAAAAATACCTTAATCCCTATCGTGTACCAAGCTATGAAAGTGTTGCCGTCTCTGGCAAAGGTGTCATCGAGTCGCTACGCACCGGCATTAACGCAACTCTACAACGACTCGAACGTAATTAGCAGCATCTAAAGAAGCAGGGCGTTCCGTGTTGTAAGTATGCATGGAACCCCTGTTTTTTTCCTCTAAGCTCACAGGACACGAATTGACCTAATCTTTACACGTGGGCGGATGAGAACTATAATAATCCAACAATCATGAAGTGTGTACTTTCCCCTAGTCATACAGGGGCAATCACGTTCTTGGATGTTTGAGTATACAGATAGAAGAGTAGGCATGGTCTTGTCTTATCAGTCGCAGTCTACTCTTTGACGAAGGGATTACATGGATACGATACGTGTCATCATCATTGATGAGCAGCCCCTCTTCCGCCGAGGTATTCGCGCGACCCTGGAGCAAACGGGTAGCTGCGTTATTGTCGGAGAATCAACTGATGCCGCCGATATACTCGAACTGGTCAGCACAGCCAACCCCGATGTAGCCCTGATCGATACCGGTCTTACGTCCTCTGACCCACTTGAGATTGCCCGTCAGGCTCGTCATGTCGCGCCACGCATGGCAATCATCATGCTCACGCCGTCAGAAGACGAAGAACGCCTCTTCCAATCTATCAAAGTTGGTGCCGCCGCCTATTATACACGCAATGTTACCCCTGAAGAACTGGTCGATGCTGTGTATAAGGTCAGTCAGGGCGAGTATCTAATTAATGACGAGATACTCTCCAAACCGCAAATCGCCAGCCGCGTCCTGCAATCTTTCCGCAAGATGACGGTCGATGAAGAACCAGAGGTGAACGATGAACGCGATCCTTACTCGCCGCTATCCAGCCGCGAAGTAGAGATTCTCGACTATATCGCACGCGGTAACAGCAATAAAGAGATTGCCAAGTCACTCAAGATTAGCGATCAAACAGTGAAAAACCACATCACATCGATCCTCAAGAAACTCTCGGTGAGTGATCGCACGGCGGCGGTGGTTCACGCGCTACGTCACGGCTGGATTAAAATGGATGCCACTACCTGATAATCGATGCTACTGGGACTATTTGGATAGCCAATTAGTACCAATTTTTATTTTGTGATTTTCGGGGTTGATCGCGTTATGCTATCTCGTATTGAGAGGCGGTATAGCGCGATCAATCCTTTTTATGCCTTAGCAGACATTATGACCAAACGGCCAAAAGTTCTTTGCCGCTACTGGCATCGATGAAGACGTAGAGATCATGGTGAGAATGTGGAAAGGGTGTGGAATCTACTGAGGCGTCGGCGGGAACATAGGGTACATTTTGGTACCAGATCATCCAGGCAGGCACATTATTCAGGCTCGCGTGCGTCGCTGGCGTACTGACATTCGGATAGCTGAGCAGGACATAACTGGCGGTGGTCGTCTTGGCCTGCGTTGCGGCATCCGGTTCAAATTGCGCCGCCAGTAGCAATGCCTGTTGCTGACTGAGCGCCGGTTGACCAGTCGGCGCAGAAACAGTAATACCCTCCGCGAGCAATGGTGGTATCTGCGCTATCGCATTGTCTAGTTTTGGTGTCGCGGCAGTAGTAGGAAACGTTAGCTTCAACGGAACACCTTGCTGGTGCAACACTAGCCAGCCCAACCAAACACAACAACCGAACAGCAGAACAGCACCTATAACGGCACTCATAGTATTTGATGGAGTTCTCTGTCGTCGCTCAATTTTGCGGCTCATCCGCCGATCACCAATTCCTTCTGCTCATAGAGATATTCTACTACGCAGAGCCAGTATAGCAAGAAAGCATGGCACCCACAAGGGGTCTCCCTACATGTACTATGTACTACGTATGATACTCTTTTTTCTTCCGTTTGCCTACAACTTTTTCCTACACCCCCCTACATGTACTATGTACTACGTATGATAGGCGACACGATACATGTAGCGACACCCCTTGTGGGTGCCATGCTCACCCCTTGCACCTTGTTTCTACATACCTTCTTGCGGGTGCCTTGAGTTGCACAAAAGTTGACCTTGTTTTCTCCCGCAAGATATACTGATAGCAAGAACATACCATTAGATACACAGAATGCTTGTGTTTGCACTTTATATCCTGTTTCTCCTGCACAGCGCCCACCTCATTGAGTGTCGATACCATCGACGGCGAGTGGCCGTGTCAGCACACAGAGAGGACAGTTAGCACTTCTTCAAGCGAAGAAAGGAAATGTAGTTCAGTGAAAATTTACGGTCGCATGACGGTCTTCCCGATTATGCCAGCACGCATCAGCCGCCTGTACGAGCTGGCATATAATGTGTGGTGGAGTTGGCATCCAGAAGCACGCGCCCTCTACAAAACGCTCGATCCACAGGTGTGGGAAGAGGTCGGCCACAATCCCGTGCGTTTTCTGAGTATGGTCGATCCGCACTATCTGGAGCAGGCGGCAGACAATCAGGATTACCTGCAACAATACGACAGCGTCATCCGCGATTTCGACCACTATATGCACCCACGCGCCGACGAAACGTGGTTCGGGCGCGTCTATCCCGAATATAGCGATCAGGTGATTGCTTACTTCTCAGCCGAGTTCGGCCTGCACGAGTCTCTGCCTATCTATTCCGGCGGCCTGGGCATTCTCTCTGGCGACCACTGTAAAGAGGCTAGCGATCTTGGCCTGCCACTGGTCGGCGTGGGCTTCCTGTATCCGCAAGGCTATTTCACACAGCGCATCACCCGCGATGGCGTACAAGAGGCATTCTACGAAAAACTACAATTCTCTGAGGCTCCAGCCGTACCCGCGACAGCTCCCGATGGCAGTGAGATCATGATTAGCGTTGACCTGCCTGGTCGCCGCATCTACGCCAAAATCTGGAAACTTCAGGTTGGGCGCATTCCACTCTACTTGATGGATACCGATGTCGCCCCCAATGCTCCCAACGACCGTGAACTTTCAGCACGCCTCTATGCGGGCGACCGTGAAATGCGTATCGCGCAAGAGATTGTGCTGGGTATCGGCGGCGTGCGTGCGCTCCGCGCTCTGAATATCTCGCCTTCCGCCTGGCATCTCAATGAGGGCCATGCCGCCTTCTTGAGCCTGGAACGTTGCCGTGAACTGGTGGCGGCAGGCATGAGCTTCAACGAGGCACGTGAGATTGTCCGCGCCAATGCGCTTTTCAC
>JAJZEJ010000502.1 GCA_021828635.1 Chloroflexota bacterium | reverse complement strand
AAATCTAGCGTCTCGAAATCGCCATTGAAGTCCGCTTCTTCATCGTTGATTACATCGAGCAACCGCTTGAACTGCTCGTTCTTGGTGTGATAGAACATGCCAACGCGCTCGTTTTCGACGCGATCCAGACAGACATAGTTGTTGACGCCCTTGACCAACGCGGCCTCAAACTGCTTGATATGTTTTTGCACGAAGGGAATGTCCTTGTAAAAAAGCTGCTCTTGCAGCGCCTTGTTGGCCGTGCTGATGATAGCGACCTTGCCGGAGCGCACGATGGGAACCAGGTAGGCGAGGCTGTTATGCGTTGGAATCATAGAGCGACCAGCAAGATAGAGATGGCTTGGCGCTTCCACCTGAATACACCTTACGGGACGTGAAGGTACTTTGTGGACATCGACAACATAGCGGAAACCATTACGCTCAAGGCTATAGTTGCGCAATCGCTCTTTTTGGGTAGTGACCTTACGCGGTAGACGAAAAACGGACTGATCTGTTGTAAATGCAATTGTCCATTTAGGGCCACAATCTTTTCCTTCGAGTCGGGCGCGTCCGTAACGCATTGAGGGACGAAAACCAAGCGAGCAGACAAGCTCATACACGTCTTGTGCGAGTTGCGGGCTTATTGTGGTAAACTCAACAGCCCCGCAGCGATTAACTGTACCATCGGTATCCAGAAGACCAGCCAGAAGATCACGGCGTTGTTGTTCAGAGGCACGCAAATAAAGCGCAGGAATATGCTTGTTCCGATATAAGCCGAGCGTATGCAGACGACCAGTCATGCCGGGTTGCCATCGGCTGACGGCTTTACCATTTTCGTCATCGACTGCATACAGATATGAATGGCTCTGCAATGATGGAACGGTATAGCCATCCTGTTCTATCTCGGTGATAAGTTCGGGATCAGCGGTCGTGATCTGGTTGTTTCGAGAGCTACCATCACCGAGCCAGACACCGAGGAAATACGGTTTGATTGGTACATCTACCTCTGGTAACACCAGTGGACTGGCAACAGCGATAGCATGGTTTGCCCGTAGTGCAGAGCCAGCCGTTAATGTAGCGGCCATTTGCTCAGTCGTGACAAGAGTATAAGCACGCCCATCTCGCCGTTGTTCACGCAAGTCTCTTGCCAGACGTTCTCGAATAGCTGTAAGTAATACCTGCTTTGGGTAGCGGGCAGGGCATTTGCTAGAACTCATAGGAACTAGCGTACTCGCCGCTTGACGCACGCTCCATTGGTGGCCGCCAATCAGTGCGATTGTTTCATCTATAGAAAGAGCGGTATTATCTTGTGGGAGAAGGATGAGTTGATCAAGCGCAGTAAGTTGGTCAATCGTGATAAAGTTTTTCGCTTTATAGGCACTGGTTTTTAGTCGTTTTGCCGAGGCTCGGTCAGTGCAAGTATAAGATGCCCATTCATGTTCAGCATCGGCGACAATTGACGAACCATCAGAGAACATCACCTCGTAACAGGTGTGATTATGCATAACATCAAATGCCGCTTTGACACGAGTTGGTTGGCCTTTTTCATCAAATACAAAGTCGCCAGGAATGAGGTCGCCCATCTGCTTCCATCCGCTTGGTGTAGGAATGGGGGTGTCCACGTCGAGAGCTTTGCCTGTTCCTGTGCCGGCTTCGATAATGGCCGGAACCTCCTCCGTCAGCGAACGTGCCACCAGTTCTGCCATCTCGATTTGAGCTAATCGTTCTTCATAGCCAGGCAGGCGGCGTGAGAGGATGCCGCCCTGTTGCAGGTCTGCATGAATGATCGCATGCAGACGCGACTTGTTCTGGAGCGCCTCCGTGGCTTCGCGCAAGGTCGATGAGTCCGGCGACGAGGCATATTCCTCTGGTGGCTCATCAATCACCTCTTCCTCTAACGGTATCTCTTCGTCGAAAATCGGCATTGGTGTAGGGGCCAATTGATCGCGCCCATGTCCGTTGTCAGATGGATCACGTTTGTTGCTGATAGGTAAGAGCGGTATCTCTTGAAGAGGAAGAGAACGTGATATGCCGGCTTGTGGGCGTGGGTGCGGTACATCGGTTTGCGGACGCGGGCGCGATACATCGGCCCCTACGGTATTGGTGGGCATACCTAGCAGGGCGTGTAGATAGCTTTGTGAGAAGGCCAGGACGTGCGGGAAGCGTTCTTCTACTTGATAGGCCAATGCTTGCAACAAGACGCGCTCGACTGCCTCTGAAATTGCTGGATTGAGACTGCGCGGCGCAGGAAGAGCGTGGCTTTGCTGTTGTGCTAAGAGTAGTTCGCGCTCGGTTGCGTCATAGGGACGACGCCCACAGAGTAGTTCGTAGGCGATGACGGCGAGAGCGTACTGATCGCTGGCCTCGGATGGCTGGCCCGCGAGCTGTTCGGGTGCCATGTAGGGGATGGCAAAATCTACATCGTCCAGCACCAGATCAAATGCTGGTAGCGAGAGCGAGAAATCAGCTAGCATAAACTCGTGCGTACTTTTGGCGAAAATGGTGTCGGGACAGAGATTGCCATGTATGACATGATGGGTATGGGCGTACTGCAAGCCTTCAGCCAGATGTGACAACATGACTCGAATATCGGTTGCTGCACGCAATTTGCCCGCAGGTGCGAACTGACGCAACGTTTCTCCCTGAACCAACTCTGTTACCAGATAGCCATGAGCGCCATCCAGGCCAAAATCACTGACCTTCACAATATTGCGATGGGCCAGCTTTTTCAGCTGTTTGGCATGCAGAAGAAAAGCCTCTTTCGCTTCATTGTTAGGCAAGGGCATGTTGAGCCGTTTAAGGACGCTGTCCTTCTTGCGAGGCTGTTTACTGAGATAGCTGGTACTGGTAGAACTTCCGCGCAAGACCTGCGTTAAAGTATAGGGGCCAACCTGCTGAAGCTCTACATTGGTCATGGGCTACTTGCTCTCCTCAATAAATAATGGCCGCTAAGAAACATATGTTTGTTGTGCTGTTGTAGGGGCCGGTTGACCGCGCCCGCTTGCGGTAGAGGCACTCATCGCGCTTTTAGTATAGCATAAGTGGGCAAACAGGGTACCCTGTTTCGCTTGCACTGGAAAAACCTTGACAACACCTCAACTATTCTGTATGCTTCATGCTGTAAACGATACCGTAATCGGTTACGGTACCGCTTGCAGGTAGGACAGGAATATCTCTATGCTGCATCTCTTTCTGCTGGAATCCTGGCATATCACCTATCCTCGCTGATTTATTATACACTGCTATCTATACGCTACATAAGAGAAGAGAGTAAGCAATGAAGTTACTGAAGGCTGATGAGCGCGAAGAGGTAGCACACGCAAACGGCAAGCCGTTGATTGATGCATCGACACCCTTTGGCTCTCTAGTAGACCTGGCGCTGTGGCGTCTGCGCCAGAGTTGGGGTATGTTGCTGGTGATGGGCCTGGGCATGTTGCTCTCAGTGATGCTCGTGTGCGCGGTGCCGTTGTACTCGCTGGTTGCAATGAGCGCAGGCGTGCGTCAGGTCTTTAACGCCAATCCTGAGCAGGGCTACGTAACCGTCAGTGGAACGGCCAATATCCCTGTTACGTCGTCGTTCCTGAGCAACTTTATCGACCCAATCAGCGGCGATTTGGCAAGCCGAGTTGGCAAGGTGGTCACGCAACCAGCACAGTTCTCGCTCCAGACCAGCTTTTCGCTCTCCGGTACTCATTTGCCGCAGCCAGATGTGTACAATTATACGCTAGCCTGTGTGAGCTATGATGCGCAGGCAGCAGCGTCGCACATTAAGCTGCTACAAGGACAGCTACCGCGTTCTAATAAGAATGCCGTTGAAATTCTGCTGACGCCGCAGGAAGCATCTATCATGCATGCTCATGTCGGCTCTATCTTTTCAGC